>JAGDMJ010000510.1 GCA_017860555.1 Bacteroidota bacterium | reverse complement strand
ATGCTCCCCGACTGATGCGAGCGGATGATGCGTGCAGAGCACTCGCCAGGAAATCCCCTTTCGGTCCCTCTCGGCAGCGAGCAGTTGCCGCAGACTGTCAAGCACGGGGCCCCAGGTGGCCGCCTCAGTCCGGAGAAGGAGTGCGGAGTCGAAGAAGATGAACTCAGCACTGTCAGCACTACCCGCTTCCAATGGAAGGGCGAGGCGGGCAGGCATCCTGTAGTGAAACGTCCATCCTGGGATTTGTGCCGCACGCGCATTTCCCTTGTCTGATATACCAGACGGCCCTTCCTGGGTCTTGAACAGCCCGAACAACGAGGAAGATTCGAATGCATTTCGGGCATAGTAATCGCGTTCTCCTGGAATTGCATGGACTCGGTCCTTTCCCAGCCCATCCATAGGCACCTTGAAGGGCCCCAGAGACGAGGAGATCTGTCCGTCTACAGCAGTAGCCGGGACGTTCAGCCCGGTCGACGAGAAATTATCCCCCAGGAAGAACAGCGCCTGGATGAGGCCCGCATCGTGCTGACCGGTGTACATCTCGGCGATATAGGTGCTATTGCCGCGAAGAATTGATCCCGACTCTCCGGCATCGCCAATGGCAATGATCGTCAGCGGACCCTCGGAATCTGCTGGCGCCTGGGGAGCACCACCTGCAGAGGGCGTCAGAGCCGCGAAAGACAAGGCAGCCATCAAGACCAGCCCTGGAGCCCGGATGAGTGAAGTCATGATTGCGTTTCCGTAGTTCTGGACAAAGATACGACTTTCCTATTCTAATTTCTTCTGAAACCGGAGAACGCTCACGGTCAGCACGACCACACCCATCGCCAGAAGTGCCATTGCCTGCGGCCAGAGCTCGTTGAGGCCGGCACCTTTGAGGAAAATCCCCCGGAGAATCTCAAGAAAGTAACGAAGCGGGATGAGATAGGTAACGTATTGGATCACCTGAGGCATGTTCGCGATCGGGAAGGCAAATCCACTCAGGAATATGAACGGCATGAAAAAGAAGAACTGTGCGATCAACATCGCCTGTTGTTGGGATTTCGCAATGGTTGAGATCCAGAGTCCAAGGCCCAGCGTCGTCAGAATGAAGAGGACGCTCAGGCCGAAAAGGAGCGGAACGCTCCCCAGGAGCGGCACTTTGAACCAGAAGCGTGCCAGCGCAAGGACGATCACAACATCCAGGAACCCGATGAGCGAGAACGGTATCAACTTCCCAAGGATCAGCTCATGCGGCTTGATAGGCGTGACCATCAGCTGCTCCAGCGTCCCCATCTCCTTTTCTTTGACGATCCCCAGCGAGGTCAAGGTCATCGTGATGATCATCAGCACCAGGGCGACGACGCCTGGAACCATGAAGTTTGAACTCAGAAGGTCAGGGTTGAACCAGACTCGCGGCTCGGGAAGGATCCGGGGGATACTGCGCCCCGCAATCCGTGTGGCGTACCGGGCCACGACCGACTGAGAATAGGAGGCAACGATTTGCGTCGCGTACGTCAGCAGGATATTCGCCGTGTTCGCGTCCGCTCCATCCAGGACGACTTGCACCTCGGTGGTTTTGCGGCTGAGCAGATCGCGGGCAAAACCGGCAGGTATGACCAGGGCGATGGAAGCTCTGGCATGCTCGACGTAGGGGTCCACCTCCGGGGGAGTGTTGACCACATAACGGATGATGAAGTAGCCCGAATTGCTGAACTCCCGGATGAAGCCCCGGCTTTCCTCTGTTTTGTCCTGGTCGCAGACGACCATGGTGGTATTCTTGATATCGGTGGTCGCCGCATATCCCAGCAGGAGCACCTGGACGAATGGCGCGACGATCGACACGACGAGCATCTTCTTGTCCCGCCGGACCTGGTAGAACTCTTTCTTCATGATCTCAAGAATTACCTCCAGGCTCTTTCTCATGACCTATTGGCTCCGTTTTACCATGCGGCGCGTGCCGATAGCCAGCATGACCAGCGCGAAGATGATCATGTACACGAACTGCTCCCATACTGCGTCAAATCCCACTCCTCTGAGCATAACGCCCCGCACGACGATAAGGAAGAATTTGTTCACCGCCACGTTTGACAGCACCTGAAGCACGATCGGCATGCTTGACACGGGAAAAACAAACCCCGAGAGAAGGAAGGACGGAAGGAGAGAACTGAACACCGAGACCATGAATGCCACCTGCTGGGAGTCCGTGATCGTGCTTATGAGCAGGCCCTGCCCGAGCGCACCGAGCACGATGGTAAAGATCGCAGCGTACAAGAGCAAGATGCTTCCCTTGACTTCCACATCAAAGAGGAGATAGCCGATAACGAGGATCAGGGAGGCGGCAAGGAGACTGATGAAGAGGTACGGAATGGTCTTCCCCAGGATGATATCGACGGGACGGAGGGGCGACACCATGATCTGTTCCATCGTCCCCCGTTCTTTCTCGCGGACCACGGTGAGCGACGTGGAGATTACCCCCGTCAGGACAACAATGAACCCAATGAGACCGGGAATCAGGAACCGGGACGAGGAGAGATCGGGATTGTACCAGATCCTCGGCCGGAAGGAAATCGGAAGGTATGGTTCACGCCCGCGGAGTTCCCAGGCCTGCGTCACCATCCGAGTCGAGTAATCCATGGTCATCCTCGTTGCGTACCCGACGGCCTGCCCGGCGCTATTGGCGTCTGACCCGTCCACCAGTATCTGAACGGAGGCATCGCGGCCAGCCAGAAGCTCGCTCGCAAAGGAGGTCGGTATTACGACCGCCGCCTTTGCCTTGTTGTTCATGAAGAGGTCTTCGACCTCCCGGTAGCTTCCAGCATCGAACTTGTGGTCGAAGTTCTCGGTTTGTTTGAACTTGTCCAGGAAAGCGCGGCTTTCCGCAGTCTTGCTCTGGTCGAAGATAACGAGGGGGATGTGTTTCACGTCGAAGTCCAGCGCATACCCCACGAGGATGATCATCGCAGCGGGGAGGACCAGCAACATGCCGAG
>JAGDMJ010000509.1 GCA_017860555.1 Bacteroidota bacterium | reverse complement strand
GAACTTCGGGCCGCCATGAAAACGGAGACCTCTCAGCTGAAGCGCATCAAGTACGCCAAGCGCCTGAAAGTTGTGGATGCCTTCCGGAGGTCCGGCAACAAGCCCGAGTGGATGATCCTGGACGTGATCCCGGTCATTCCCCCCGAGCTGCGCCCGCTGGTACCGCTCGACGGCGGACGGTTTGCCACCTCGGATCTCAACGACCTGTACCGGCGCGTCATCAACAGGAACAACAGGCTGAAGAAGCTGATGGAACTCCGGGCCCCCGAGGTCATCATCCGGAACGAAAAACGGATGCTTCAGGAAGCGGTGGACGCGATGTTCGACAACGGCCGGCGTGGCCGCATCCTTCGCGGTGCTAATAACCGCCCGCTGAAATCGCTCAGCGACACTTTGAAGGGAAAATCCGGCCGGTTCCGCCAGAACCTTCTCGGAAAACGCGTTGACTATTCCGGCCGTTCCGTCATCGTGGTCGGTCCCGAGCTGAAGTTGCATCAATGCGGATTGCCCAAGAAGATGGCGCTGGAGCTCTTCAAGCCGTTCATCTATAACCGGCTCGAGAAGGAAAACCACGCCGCTACGATCAAGGGCGCAAAGGAAATGGTGGAGCGGCAGGAATCGGTCGTATGGGATATCCTCGAGGAGGTGATCAAGGATCATCCCGTGCTCCTGAACCGCGCCCCGACGCTGCACCGGCTGGGTATCCAGGCATTCGAGCCCGTGCTGGTGGAAGGAAAGGCCATCAAGATTCCACCGCTGGTATGCGCGGCCTTCAACGCCGACTTCGACGGCGACCAGATGGCTGTGCACATCCCACTGTCGCCGGAAGCGCAGATTGAAGCGGCAGTGCTCATGCTGAGCAGCCATAACATCCTTTCGCCTGCCAACGGGCAGCCGATCGCGATCCCGAGCCAGGACATCGTTCTGGGATGCTATTATCTGACCAAGGCAAAGAAGGGAACCAAAGGCGAGGGCCGCGCCTTCGGCACGTACGACGAGGCGATGTTCGCTCTCGAGAACGGGATGGTGGAACGTCTCACGCCCATTCGCTATCGCTACTCCGGAGCCCTGATGGACCTGACGACCCAGTACGACGATCAGGCCGTCATGCGCGCGGACATCCGTGAAGTGAACAATGAATTCGTCAACACCACGATCGGCCGGCTGATTTTCAATTCCATACTCCCGAAGGGCATGCCGTTCATCAACGGCCTGATGAAGAGGAAAGGGCTGCAGCAACTGGTCAACTACTGCTACCTGCAGTTCGGCCTCGAGACTACCGTCCAGATGCTGGATGACCTGAAGGATCTCGGGTTCCTGCACGCGACCAAAGCAGGCATCTCCATTGGCATCGACGACCTGATCGTGCCGGACAACAAAGGGGAGCTGGTCGATGACGCCCGTGAGAGTGTCATCGAGGTGGAAAAACAGTACCAGGACGGCGCCATCACCGACGGTGAGCGGTACAACAAGATCATCGACATCTGGTCGGACGTCACGGAAAAGGTGTCCGACGAGATGTTCAGGAAGATGGCGCAGCAGGATGAGGGCGGGTACGAATTCAACCCGATCTACATCATGGCGGACTCCGGAGCCCGCGGATCCAAACAGCAGATCCGCCAGCTCGCCGGGATGCGCGGCTTGATGGCGAAACCCTCGGGCGAGATCATCGAGACGCCGATCACAGCGAACTTCCGGGAAGGGCTGGACGTGTTGCAGTACTTCATTTCGACGCACGGCGCCCGCAAAGGTCTGGCCGACACCGCTCTGAAAACGGCGGATTCCGGCTACCTGACCCGCCGGCTCGTCGATGTGGCGCAGGACGTCATCGTCTCGACGATGGACTGCAACACTCTCGACGGCATCTATGTGACTTCCATCATCGAGGGCGGCGAAATCATCGAGCCTCTCCGCGACCGTATCGTCGGACGCGTGTCCCTCGAAAACATCAAAGATCCTCTCACGGGCGAGATGATTCTCGGGGTGAACGAGGAAATCACCGAAACCCTGGCTGGCGATATTCAGGCGGCCGGTATCGAGAAAGTCAAGATCCGCTCCGTGCTGACCTGCAAGGCGAAACGGGGCGTGTGCGTGAAGTGCTACGGGCGCAACCTGGCGACCGGTCAGATGGTCGACCTGGGTGAAGCAACCGGTGTCATCGCGGCGCAGTCGATCGGCGAGCCCGGCACACAGCTGACCATGAGAACGTTCCACATCGGAGGTACGGCGAGCAGGACTCACGAGCAGTCCACCGAAGAAGCGAAGAACGAAGGGATCGTGAAGTTCCTGAACATCCAGTCCGTCACCAACAGGGACGGGAACCTGGTTGTGATGAACCGCAATGGTACGCTGATCATCGCCGACGAAGCCGGCCGCGAACGGGAACGCTATTCGGTTGCATACGGCGCCATTCTCAAGATCAAGGAAGGGCAGAAGATCAAACCCGGACAGGTCCTGGTGGAGTGGGATCCGTACTCGTTCGCCATTCTGACCGAGTTCGGCGGAACCGTCGTGTTCAAGGATATCCATGACGGGATCACGGTGAAAGAGGAGCGTGATGAAAATACGGGCCTCGTGCGCCAGGTCATCACGGAGTCTCCAGACGAAAAATACCAGCCGCAGATCAGCATCAAGAACGACAAAGGAAAGATCGTCAAGAGCTATCTGCTCCCATCGAAAGCCCACCTCTGGGTGGACCATGCGGAGGAGGTCTATCCCGGCAGCATTCTCGCCAAGATCCCTCGCGAGACGCGCAAGACCAAGGACATCACCGGAGGCTTGCCGCGCATCGTCGAGCTGTTCGAAGCCAGGAAGCCCAAGGAAACGGCGGTCATCACCGAGATCGACGGCGTGGTCAAATATGCCGGTCTGGTCCGCGGGCAGCGCAAGATCGAGGTGCATCACGACAGCGGAATGATGAAGGAATACCTCCTTCCAAGAGGCGTTCATATCAACGTCCAGGAAGGGGAGTACGTCCGGGCC
>JAGDMJ010000508.1 GCA_017860555.1 Bacteroidota bacterium | reverse complement strand
TCTGACATGCGTCCTGGCGGCTCTCTTTTTTATGCTCAGAAACGACTATCTTCTGGCCGCGCTCATGATCGGGTTCGCCTCGCTTCTTTTTTGGCAGGCCGCCGGGGGATTCCTTCTGCTCCTGTGGGATGCCTGGCTGAACTCCACAACGCCAGGGCGCAGGGTGCGGGTGGTTCTTGTCACGAGCCTGGTGTATCTGGCCACCGTGCTTCCCTGGGTCTTCCTGGCTGTGCTTCGGTCGGTGCCTCCACTTCCGTGGATGGTCTCGCTCGATGACTTTCCAGGCCTTTCTCCGGCGACCGGAGTTGCCACCGCAATTCCTGCACTCGCCGCGGCGGCCGCCTCCGTCGGCATGTTGCGTCACGGGCAGGTTGACGGGCTGACCCGGCAAACCCACATGATCATTGTCATGTGGGCCTGCTGGTTTGCCGTCTGTTTTGCCATCTGGGGATGGGATTTCTATCTGTTCGTCTTGCCCGTTGTAATTATTTATGCTTTCTCCGGTACGCAACAGCTTTCCCTCTCGTCCCGCCCTGCCTCGGCCTATGCGCAGGCGCTCTTCATGGCCGGGGTTCTGATCCTGCTTCATCAACTGGCATTCAACAATAACGTGAAGCCGGTTATGACACAGACGGAGAAGGACTCTGAGCAACTTGTGGAGCTTGCGTATTGGATCAAGAACGGCGTCCCGGACCAGGATTTCGTGAGTGCGAACCGTCCGGAACTCCTTGCCTATTTTGCAGGACGCCCCATTGGGCTCTGGGAGATGGGCAACAGGCCTTCCACCGAATACGTCGTCAGCAGCGAGGAAGATGTATGGGGCTATGCCGTTGTCCACCGGGCATCCCATCTTGGGGAGGATGGCCTCCTTCCCGGCGCCGGACGTTTTGCCGTCTGGAAAAAGAGATAATTGGAGTCCAGCCCACGCTACCGCGATTTCAAGAGGAGTGACTGTGAATATCATCAGGATTGGAGTCATAGGAGTGGGGCATCTCGGCGCCTTACATGCGAAAATGCTTGCCGACATCCCGCAAGTCCGCCTTGCCGGGGTGTATGATCTGAGCCCAGAGAGAGCTGAAAGCGTGGCGGCCGACCACCATACGTTCGCCGTTGCGAGTCTCCCGGAGCTACTGCAGGGCGTCGATGCCGTGACGATTGCCACGAGCACGAGCGCGCACTTTGCGGCTGCCTGCACGGCACTGGAAGCAGGCAAGCATGTCTTCCTTGAGAAGCCGATCACCGAGACAACCGCCGAAGCGGAGCACCTCTGCCGTCTGGCAAACCTGAAAGGGCTCACAATCCAGGTCGGGCACATTGAACGGTTCAACCCGGCAATCCTCGCACTCGAAGGATACGAGATCAAGCCGATGTTTGTGGAATCACACAGGCTCGCGCAGTTCAATCCGCGCGGCACGGACGTTGCAGTCGTCCTCGACCTGATGATCCATGACATCGATATCATCCTCAGTTTCGTCCAATCCCCCGTCGCTCATGTGGAGGCCAACGGTGTCGCTGTGGTTTCCGACAGTCTGGACATCGCCAACGCCCGGCTCCAATTTGAGAACGGATGTGTCGCGAACGTGACGGCAAGCCGCATTTCCCAGCGGAAGATGCGCAAGATGCGGTTGTTCCAGCCGAGCGGGTATATCTCGATCGACTTTTCGGAAGGCCTGGCTGAGGTCTTCCGCCTGGTGGGAGAGGATGAACCCGAAACAAAAGGGACCATGATGCTGGGTGAACTGGGATCGGGAAAGTACAAGCGGAAGATCGTCTATGAGCAGCCCGAAGTGAAGGAAGTCAACGCGCTTCGTTACGAGCTGGAACAATTTGCCGAAGTCATTGCGAAAGGGAAGCGGCCTGTGGTGAGCGGCGAAGACGGCAAGAGGGCGCTCGAAGTGGCTGCCATCATTCTCGAGAAGATCGGACAGCAAAAGATGCCGGTGTAACGTGAACAAGGGATCCGCGAAGATCACGCTGGATCATCCCGCGCTCGAACAGATCGGGAGGATCGCGGACAGAGAAGGGCTGGACGTATACGTTGTCGGTGGATACGTCCGGGATATTCTCCTGTCAAGACAGGACAAGGACCTGGATATCCTTGTCATGGGGGATGGCGTCCTTTTTGCCCGACGAGTAGCAGCGGCGATGGGAATTCCGACCGTTGTGACCTTTGAAAGGTTTGGTACGGCGATGGTTCCGCTCCGGGAAGGCAAGGTGGAATTTGTCGGAGCCCGGAAAGAGCAGTATCATCCCGGATCGCGGAAGCCGGATGTGACGGCGGGGACGCTGGAGGAGGACCTATTGCGGCGCGACTTCACCGTGAATGCGATGGCTGTCTCCCTGAACAACGAGCGGTACGGCGCACTGCTCGATCCGTTGGGCGGCATGAAGGACCTTGGTGCCGGCCTCCTCCGGACACCCCTTAATCCGATTCAAACCTTTGCGGACGATCCTCTGCGCATCATGCGGGCGATTCGCCTTGCCGCTCAGCTGGGATTTTCCATTGAGCCGGCGACACTGACCGCGCTCTCCGCGATGCGCGAGCACCTGAAAGAGATCTCCCAGGAACGGATCTCAGATGAGCTGCTGAAGATCCTGGGTACCGGCCAGCCGTCCGTCGGGCTCAAGCTCATGTACGAGTCCGGTGTCATGCAGATCGTGTTTCCTGAGCTTGCGGAGATGGCCGGCGTCGACCAGCGGGGGGACCATCATCACAAGGACGTTCTTCTTCATACCTTGACAGTCGTGGACAACATCGCGCGAACCACGGATAATGTCTGGCTCCGCTTCGTTGCTCTGGTCCATGATATTGCCAAGCCCAGGACCAAGGCATACAAGGAGGGGATTGGCTGGACCTTCCACGGTCACGAGGAGATTGGCGCGAGGATGATGAAAAAGATCTTCCAGCGGCTGAGACTTCCGATGGAGCCCCTTCCGTATGTGGAGAAACTCGTCAGGTTTCATCTTCGTCCCATGGTGCTCGTTGACGAG
>JAGDMJ010000507.1 GCA_017860555.1 Bacteroidota bacterium | reverse complement strand
GATCAATTTTGAGAAGGCACGTGACATGGTGCAGGACTACTGGACCTGCGACGCCTCCAAGGCAAAGCGGGAATTGGGTTTTGAAGAGGAGATCCAGTTAGAGGAGGGGATACAATCAACGATGGCATGGTACAAGAACGTCGGCTGGCTCTGACAACACTCTGCGCCGCCGTATCTTTTTTCCAGTTCTCCTTCCTTCCAACAAACCCGGACGACTCCCATGAAAGCCACCTCCACACTGCTCTTGCTTCTGGTTTCACTGGCACATGCAGGCATTGCACAGCAGGCAGTCAGGTTCGAGGATTTCTTCATTGATTCCACCCTCCGGATCGACTATTATCACACCGGAGATGCACGGGAGGAGGTACTTGTTGTGGATCGGATGCTCAGGCAGGGACCGTGGGCCGGGAACCCGCGGAATCCCCTGGACAGCTTCGGCTACGGACACTACTATGTGAAAGTATACGATCTCTCTTCGGAGGCGCTTCTCTATTCACGCGGCTACGACGCTTACTTTGATGAATACCGGACAACAGAGCCTGCAAGACGAGGAGTGAAAAAGACATTTCACGAGTCGGTGCTCGTCCCCTGCCCGAAGAAGCCGGTCCGTGTCGTGATTGAAGCCAGGGATGCGAAGAACCAATTCCATACCATCTTCACTCATCAGATTGACCCTTCAGATTATCACGTCATGGCGGCCCCGCCGGACCCGCGTGACAGGATCTTTGTAGTCCTGGACAGCGGGGTCCCTCACGACAAATTGGATCTCGTGTTTGTCGCTGAAGGGTACACTGCGGAAGAAGCGGACACGTTCAAAGCTGATCTGGAGAAGTACAGGGAAATCCTCCTCACGCTCGAGCCGTACAAGAGCAGGGAAAGGCAGATCAACATCTCGGGCATTTTCCGGCCGTCGGCCCAAAGCGGGGTTACCCAGCCGCGCGAAGGCATCTCCATGAATACGGTCCTCAGTTCGTCCTTCAATGCCCTGGACACCGACCGCTACTTGCTGACCGAGGACAACAGAAGCCTGCGCGATATTGCCTCGGCGGTCCCGTACGACGTGCTCTGCATCATCGTCAATAGCACACGCTATGGCGGCGGGGGACTGTACAACGATTACACCATTTTCACGGCACACAATGCGTTCAGCCAGACTGTCTTCCTTCATGAATTCGGCCACGGGTTCGCGGGACTGGGTGACGAGTACTACACCGGCGACGTCAGCTACGTGGATTTCTATCCCCGCAACGTCGAGCCGCTTGAACCAAACCTCACTGCGCTGCTCGATCCCTCCCGACTGAAATGGAAAGATCTCATCACCCCGGGCACTCCCATTCCCACCGAATGGGGAAAGGCAGAGTATGACAGCCTGCAAAAAGCAATGGGAGCCCTCGGCCGGAAACGGCATGAGCTGGTGGCTTCGCTTGAGAAACAAGGCACTTCCCGCGACTCGGTGGCAGCCGTGAAGAAGGAAATGGACGGTCAGCTCAAAGTCATGCGCCAGAGGGTCTCCGACATTCTCACCGATGGTCCTCAGAAAGGCAGCGTGGGCGTCTTTGAAGGGGCGGGATACACCATGCAGGGCCTTTACCGGCCGGCAGTGAATTGCCTGATGTTTTCCAATGAACAGAAAGCATTCTGCAAGGTGTGTGAGCGCGCAGTGGCAAGGATGATCGGGCACTTTGCCGGGGAGAGCCAGTAACAGGTAAGGTGTGTGTCGTCCCGAAAATCTCTTTTCCGGGACACTCGGTCTTGTATAGGTCCTGACTAAGAGCATGTCAGGACGACAAACCCAATCGGACAAGATCTGCTCCCACCCCTCGACATCGGTGTCGTTTTTTCGGTGGAGCGGGCCGGGAATATTTGTTACCCTGTGTCTGTTGGATAAATGTCATTCTTACAGCAGGGGACGTTATCATGAACAGACTTCCTTCGAGACCCGAAATGGAGCAGGCCTATCTGCAAAGCGATACTTCGTACGACGGCGTGTTCTTCCTCGGTGTGAACACCACAGGCATTTTCTGCAGGCCTTCCTGCCAGGCCCGCAAACCGCATCCGGAAAATGTGGAGTTTTTCGCCTCAGCCCACGACGCTGTCTTCGCCGGCTTCCGTCCCTGCAAACGCTGCCGTCCGCTCGAGCCCCATGGCCAGCCTCCGCAATGGATCCGGGGAGTGCTCGAACGCATCGACCGGAATCCTGCCGACCGGATCACGGACGTAACACTGAGCGAGATGGGTATCGATCCGGCACGTGTGCGGCGGTATTTCCAGAAACACTTCGGCATGACATTCCAGGCCTACTGCCGCGGCAGAAGACTGGGAAAGTCACTCGAGCAAATCCGGCGCGGGGGCAACCTGGACGATGTAGCGCTGGGATACGGGTATGAATCGCACAGCGGCTTCCGCGAGGCTTTTTCCCGTACGTTCGGCAAGGCACCGGGGCAAAGCAGGGACGCCGATTGTGTCCTCGTCGCGTGGATGGAAAGTCCGGTCGGGCCGCTGATCGCCGCAGCCAACTCCGAGGGGGTTTGCCTGCTGGAATTCACAGACCGCCGAATGCTCGATGCCCAGTTTCAGAAGGTGCGTCGTTTCTTCCGGTGCCCGATAGTCCCGGGGGACAATGAGCACCTTCAACTTCTCAGGAACGAACTGAAGGCGTACTTCGCGGGAGAACTCAAGAGGTTCACCGTGAAATTGGTCTCTCCCGGAAGCTCTTTCCAGGAGCGGGTGTGGGGCGAATTGAAGAAAATTCCATATGGCTCAACGGTATCATACGAGGATATCGCTTGCAGAATCGGCATGCCGACCGCAGTGCGCGCCGTGGGTCATGCGAACGGTCTGAACCGCATCGCGATCGTCATCCCCTGCCACCGCGTGGTGAACAAGAGTGGAAAGCTCGGCGGGTACGGGGGAGGACTGTGGAGGAAAAAACTCCTGCTGGATCTGGAGCGGGGAGAGAGGCAGTTTGAGCTGGCGTCAGGAACCGAAGAGAGA
>JAGDMJ010000506.1 GCA_017860555.1 Bacteroidota bacterium | reverse complement strand
TGCGGCCCCGCAGCATCCCGCTCATGGAGGAATCGGTCATTCCCGCACGGCCGCTGGCTGAGGCCTTCCGGATAAGCTGGCATCGGCCTCCCATGGAATACTTTGAGTGCCTTACTCCTGCTTCCTTCGAAGCGACAGTCCTTCCCGCTCCGCCGCAACCCGCTCCCGGAGCATATGAGGTGATGCTTGATGGACGAACCGGAACCGCTCTGACCTTTGAGTTCGAAGAACAGCTTGTCGGCTGGCCTCTTTTCACCATCGACGCTCCGGAAGGCACAGTGATCGAATTGATGGTGCAGGAACATCATCAACCTGGCAAAGCGGTGTTGCTGAACACCCATTTCCATTCATGGTCGAGGTTCACATGCAAAGCGGGGACGAACTCCTTTGAGACCTTCGATTACGAATCGGTTAAATGGCTGCAGGTGCATATCCATGGTGCCACCGGCAAAGCGATTCTCCGGGACGTCGGGGTCCGGCGAAGAACGTTTCCCTGGCTTCACCGACCCGCGATCTCCTGCTCGGACCCGGCGGTGAACACCCTGATCAGGGCGTCCATCAATACGCTGGTCAACTCAACCCTTGAAACGGCCGTGGACGGCATGGGCCGCGAAAGGCAGCAATACAGCGGGGACGGGGGGCATCAGATGCATGCCCTTTATAATAGTGTGGGCGAAACCCGGCTCCCGGCCAGGTATATCTCCACGTTCAGCCAGGGTGTCACCCATGAGGGGTACTTCCTTGACTGCTGGCCTGCGTATGACCGACTGGCGCGGCTCTGGGAACGCGAAACCAACGCCTCGTACTGGGGGCCGTTGGTCGATCATGGGATCGGGTTCAACTTTGATTGCTGGCATCACCTTCTGTATGCCGGGGACGACAGCGCACTACGAGAGGCCTATCCACGCCTCCTTCGATTCTTCCGGTTCCTGCAGAAATTGCAGGGTGACGATGGCCTCCTTCCCGCCGAGCAGTTGGGAGTTCCATCCGTCTACATCGATCATCTTGCATACACACAGCAGCGTCACAAGCAATGCGCACTGAACCTCTATGCCGCTGTCATGATGAAGTCCGCCCTAGCCCCTCTGTGCCGGTTCTACGGAGAAACTGCGTGGGCGACGCGCGTGGAAAAGCAGGCGCGCTCGCTGATCAACGCTTCGGTCCGGAGATTCTGGAGCGCCAGGGAGAGAGCGTTTGTCGTCAACCTTCCCTGGTTGGATGAAGAGAAAGAAGTACGCTTCTGCGACCGATCATCGGCGCTGGCTGTCATGTACGGTCTCTGTCCGGATGGAGACCTCGCTCGTTCTCTCGGACTGCTCGCGCAGTGCCCACCTGAGCTTGGTCTCTCCTATCCGGCGAATGCGGGCTGGCGTTACTGGGGCCTGGCGGCAGGGGGACGAACCGACGTGATCCTGAACGATTTTCACACGCGATGGATGGCAATGGACTCTGTCAGGCTCAACAACACGCTCCAGGAATTCTGGGCCGAACAGCCCGATGGAGGTTCCGTGATGAGTCATTGCGCGGTTGTGCCGCTGTACAGCCTCTTCATGGACTTTGCCGGCATCCGCCCGGTAGAGCAGGGGTTCCGGCGTTGCATCATCCGTCCCCAACCCGCTGAACTCGAAGAGCTCACCCTGACGGCATGGACAGTTCGGGGGCCGCTGGAATTTTCATGCAAGGGGAAACGCGGGGAGCGGGAGCTTGCGGTGACTCTCCCGGAAAAATGCGACGGCGTGCTTCATCTTTCCTCAGAGGAACGTGTACAGCTCCACAAAGTGTCCGGCCCGGATCGGTGGCACAACATTGCATATGCGTTGCCGCCGGGAAACGAGACTGTCGTGAAATTACTGCATACCTGATCCTCCCGCACGTGGTAGGCGAGGATGGATCAGCAGGTCCGTTGTGTAGAATTCTCCCGGCACATTGATGTACAACAAAAGACAGAGGAGATTTATATGTCAAAGAAACTTATCCTCATCGCGCTCTGCGTTCTCATGCCGGGCTACAGTACTCAACTCGCATTGCTCCACGCGCATGACCGGGGGGATTCCACGCTCGCCAACGAAGTGCGAAACGAATTCCTCCACGCGTGGAAGGCATACAAGCAGTACGCCTGGGGGCACGACGGGCTCCGGCCCCTCAGCAAGAGTTCCTATGACTGGTACGGCGAATCATTCTACATGACCGCCATCGACGCGCTCGACACGATGATCCTGATGGGGTTGACGGCAGAGGCTGACAGCACGCGCGAGTACATTGCGACGCATCTCTCGTTCGACAAGGACGTATACGTCAAGAATTTCGAGTTCACTATCCGCCTGCTGGGCGGGTTACTCTCGAGCTATCAGTTGACAGGTGATCAGCGCCTCCTTGATCTCGCGGAAGACCTCGGCACCCGACTCCTGCCCGCCTTCAAAACCCCGACCGGCATGCCCTGGGTCCATGTGAACCTCAAGACGGGTGCCGTGCGAGACTCCATCAGTAATCCTGCGGAAATCGGGACCCTCCTTCTGGAATTCGGCACACTCAGCGAATTGACCGACAAGCCGGTCTTCTATAATACTGTCAAATATGCACTCCTTCAGCTTTATGATGCCCGTTCCGAGATCGACCTCGTCGGGCAAGGGATCAACGTCTTGTCGGGTGAATGGACCAACCCCTCCAGTCACATCGGTGCGGCCATCGACTCCTATTATGAATATTTGCTGAAATCGGCACTCCTGTTCGATGATTACGACTGCTCGGTCATGTGGCAGACGAGCAGCAACGCTGTGAACACATATCTCGCGGACACCACCTCCACCGGACTCTGGTACGGCATTGCGGACATGAACAGCGGGAAGCGGACCCGCACCATCACGGGTGCGCTGGACGCGTTCTTTCCCGCCGTGCTTGTGCTTGCCAAAGACGTGGAGCGGGCAGCCAGGCTCCAGCAGTCGTTCCTTGCAATGTGGGACAATCAAGGGGTGGAGCCCGAGCAATTTGACTACAA
>JAGDMJ010000505.1 GCA_017860555.1 Bacteroidota bacterium | reverse complement strand
GCCGAGATGCACATACTGCCGGAGTGTCGGGCAGATGATCCCCCTGTAGAGTCTACCCATTGACCTGTACGCGCCAACGAGGCTCAGAGCGCCATGCTCGATCTGTTGAAGTATGTCCGGTGTTCCGTCAGGGGTGTGGAGTTCGACAAGATGTCTTCCCTGGTTGATGGTGGTCTCGTCATAGTGTTCGGGAAAATACTCGTACGCCAGGGCCAGTTCGTACATCGTCTCAGCCTGAGATTCCACACGCAGATCGTAGTCTCCGGCGTCATGCCATCCTCCGCTTCTCAGCCCCGGGACATGATCCCCGGGAGCGCCCGAGTTCAGGGTGGATTCTTGTTGATGGTACCCATCGAAGTGGATGTGGTTCACCGGGGCCATCCGCGCATCATCCATGTGACAGTGGCCATGCCATACTTTGTAGCGATCTCTCACCTCCATGTGGCACATCTGGATGGGGAGGAAATACTCAAGCGAAGGGTGCCAGACATGCCTCGAGAATATCGTGCGTCTGATCTCAAATGCACTCGATGCAACACCGCCGTACCGGATTCGGTACAGCCCCTCTTCCTCGACCTCGTTGAAACTGAACCGGAGGTATGTGAAGCGGAGGAACTTCCCCCACGCGTTCGGATGCTTTTCCTCCTTCACGATCGTTTCCCCGTCCTCGCGAATGCGCACGAGGCGGATCGGCTCAAAGGCAGTGGTCGACCTGTCCAGCTCGATCACCGCCTGTTTTGCCTGTCGCGGGTGGTAGCCCACCTGGGAGACCTGGACAACCGGTGTGTACTTCCATTCTGTGTCTGATGTCGGCGTAATCGTCCATTCCACAGCTCTCCTGACCGCGCCTGCAGGAATCACCGAGCGAAGGACAAACCATCCGTTGTTGTGCAGGCCTCTTCCGTCCAGAAGCTGCAGGCTGCCGCCACTGCTCGTGATCCGCAGTTCCTTCTCGGAATTCCCTGCCGCAAGGACAATGTGCTTCCCGGTAGCGAGGGGAGTGATCTGAAGCGCCCCCCTTTCGTCCCGGAACATCGGTCCGTTTGCCTGCCGGGGGAAGGTCCCGCCGACGCCATCCATAAAGAAGTGCTCTCCGAAATAGGTGCCGGGAAACAACTCAAGATTGAACCCCACCTTGTCTGCCCACTCGGAAGGCAAAGGTTCTGCCAGGTCGACGACGAGCCTTATGCTGTTGCCTTCCGAGGTTGTGGTGACATGGTACGTGAAGTGGAGGTCAGGATAGTCGATGGGATTGAAGCCTCTCTTGTCCTTGCTGGAATCAGGATACCAGAGAGTAACGGCGATCACTCCTTTGGCGCTGTCCACCATCCGCTGACCCACTCGGGGAACCGGTGACCACTGGCCCGGCGTGGGCTCCAGGCGTACGTCTCCGTTCGCGGCGATCCGCCGCCCTGCCTGCACAATCGTCAGCCCTCCCTGATGACCTTCGGGATAGAAGTCATCGAAAAGCATGACGTTCACACCCCGGTTCTCGTAGTAGCCATCGGAATTGATCCGCAGCGCATCCTTCTGGGCATGCGCGAAATGAAGTGAGCCGAAGAAAGCCAGGAAAACAAAGAGGACATGTTGCTTGTGTGACACGCTGAGCCTCCGGATGGATGGTTGAAATATACAAGTTTTTGGCGTATTCTGCAGTGACTCAATGCCCCGCCTGCACTCTCATAGGAGCAATCCTCCATGATACGCCCCTCATTGCTGATGTTTCTTGCGCTTTCCTGCAGCATGGCTGCCCGGGATCCCTTCAAAGATACCCAGAAGGACAAAGCCGTAATCGCCTCCCACATGGAACGAGTTCTGGATAAAGAATTGGCATCATGGTACCCACTCTGTCTGGACACCGTGTATGGCGGGTACTTCAGTGATATTGATTATGCCTGGAACATTGACGGGAATCAGAACAAAATGATCGTGACACAGGCTCGTCACGTTTGGTCCGCGTCACATGCTCTCCTCTCGAGACCGGAGGATACGGTTCTTCGTCGGGCAGCGAAGCACGGGTTCAAGTTTCTCCTGCGCACCATGTGGGATTCGACCTACGGCGGGTTCTATGACCTGGTGGACCGGCGCGGCAGGCCCTTGAGCGATGGTGGGCAAATCATCAAGCGCGCATACGGCGGCGCTTTCGCGGTCTATGCACTGGCTGCATATTACAGAGCAACCGGCGATACGTCAGCGCTCACATTCGCACAACAAGGATACGCCTGGTTGGAGAAGCACAGCCATGATGTCGAGCATGGAGGCTACTTCCAATTCATGACGCGCGAGGGGATGCCTCTCACTGGCGGATATCAGGGTGTCCCGCCGAAAGACCAGAACTCGATGATTCATCTGCTTGAGGCGTACACGGAGCTTTACGGCGTCTGGCCGGACCGCGGCCTGGAGCAGAGACTGGGCTCATTGCTCTCCATCGTCCGCGATACGATCACCACCGACGGGGGCTATATGCGATTGTTCTTCCGGCCTGATTGGACCCCCGTGTCGCGGGACGATCCGTCGTTCGCCGACGGAAGCGTGCGTGACGATCTTGACCATGTTTCTTTCGGGCACGACATCGAAACGGCGTATCTCATCATGGAAGCATCGCGGGCGTTGGATTACACACCCGACAGTACGACGCTGCGGATCGCAAAGAACAAAGTGGACTTCGTCCTTCGCCATGGGTGGGATGCCTCACGCGGAGGAATATTTGACCGTGGCTCGGTTGAGCGAGGCTCCGGACGGATCACGATAATCCAGGAGACCAAGGAATGGTGGGCACAGGCGGAAGCGTTCAATGCCCTTTTACTCGTGTCGCGACTCTTCCCCGATGACCCCATGCGCTACTTTGACTACTTCTGCAAACAGTGGGAATATTGCACAAAATATGTCATTGATACCACCCGCGGAGGATGGTATTGGGCCGGAGTGGACATGGAGTCGAAGAACCTCCGCTCCCCGAAAGGCAGCATCTGGAAAGGCAACTACCATACGACACGGTCG
>JAGDMJ010000504.1 GCA_017860555.1 Bacteroidota bacterium | reverse complement strand
GTGGGGATACACACCGCGCGGAACGACGATTCGCGGTCTTGCGATCACCGGTTTCGCGGGCTCCGGCATCATGTGTGGAAGTGACAGCAACCGCATCGAGTCATGCGTAATCTTCGAGAACGGCGGCGACGGAATCACAATCTTTGGAGGCAGCGGAAATACGGTCGGGGGAACAGGCCCGGAAGCAGGAAACCGCATATATCGCAATGGGGGGAATGGGGTCTCGGTGCGCGCATCGAGTCCGGGAACGTTTCCGTCCGGCAATGCAATCCTGGGCAACAGCATCACGGCCAATGGCAGACTGGGCATCGATCACGGGGACGACGGGGTCACCCAGAACCGGTACCAGCCGGGCCCGTCACGAATCGAGCAGCGTCCACCGGCGCCCGACGCAGTGAACTACCGGCAGAACTTCCCCCTTCTGTTTCTGGCGTCCATCGCGGGAACCAGCCAGCCCTCGGTGGTGCAGGGCTCGCTGTTGAGCTGGCCCAACTCCGCCTTCCGAATCGAGATCTTCGTCAATGATACAGCGGACCAATCCGCCTATGGAGAGGGGAAGACGCTCGTTGGATCGCAAATGGTGACCTCCAACGACACGGGATATGTCTGGTTTGAAATTCAGACTGCCGCTCTGCAGTGGGGCTCGCTCGTCAGCGCGACTGCCACGGATTTTGCAGGGAATACCTCGGAGTTTTCCGCAGACATACCGGTCGGCGTGAAAACGCGATACTTCGGGCCCGGCTACGTCGTGAACACCACAATGTCCGGCATTCCGCTCCACTGGCCGAACGCGAAGGGCAAATACACGATCAGTCCAGGCGTGACCGAACCGTTGCTGCGTGAAGTCCTCGGCAACAGCTTCGCGGTCTGGAATGCGGTGGCGGGGACGGGTCCGGGCGGAACGCCATGGCAATTGTCATACACGCCGGTAGCTTCGACCGGATCCAATCAATACGGAGGCTCTCCCGACGGGATCAACAACGTGGTCTGGGTCACCGCCGACTGGCCGGGCGTGACCGGTGCGGATGCCAATGTGATTGCGACAACCCGCGTGCGGTACAATGCCATCAACGGCGAGATGACGGATGTCGACATTGCGTTTAATGTGAAGAGTCCGGCAAACCCGGACGGCTATGACTTCGGCGTGGTGTCATCCGATGATCCGGAAGGGACCGTGAGAGATCTTGAAAACGTCGCGGTTCATGAGATCGGGCACTACACCGGGCTGGCGGACATCTACAATCCGGGATATCCCCCGTATGTGCCGGCAATGGGAACGGGCAACGAAGGCGCGACGATGTATGGTATCATCCGCGGAAGCGAGACCGTAAAGCGCTCCCTTGCTCCAGTGGATCTCAGCGGCGTGGAGTATGTCTACGACCATGCGCCTCCGGGATCCATCGATGTCGTGCTCGTCCTGGATGGATCGTCGGTGTTCACTTCACAGTACGCGTCGTTCGATGCGGTCAAGAACAGCGCAGTGGAATTTGTGCACCGCATGGATGTCGGCGACAGGGTCGCAGTGGTTCAGCTTCCATCGACCGTGGTGTACGGACTTCAGGAGATCACCGAGGACAGCACCACCCGTTATGCAGCGATCAACGCCATCAAGGGCTTGTCACAGGGAGGGACGAACGCGATCGGCGCCGGCTTGCAGACAGGTCAAGCCCAACTCTCCACCGTGCAGGGCGGTCTTGAAGCAATCATCCTGTTCAGCGCGGGCGTGGAGAGCGGAAGCCCGGCCGCGCTCAGCGTGATTCCCGCTCTCACATCACCCGACAGCATCCACGTGTTCACCATGGGGTTCGCCGGCAGTCCCCCTTCCGCGCAGGACCTTGGCAGCAGCCTTGCGGAGCAAACAGGGGGGACGTACTACAGCACCACGGAGGCGAACCTCCCCCTGACGCTAAAGGAGATGTGGAACAAGCTGAGCAGTCTGCAGCTTGTTGCCTATACCACATTCGCCTCAAACCTTCCGGGGTTCAATTGGCAAGGCGGGTTCAACTATCAGGGCGGCTTCAACTATCAGGGTGGCTTCAACTACCAGGGCGGGTTCAACTGGCAGGGAGGATTCAACTACCAGGGCGCCATCGATGAGGGCACTGTCAAAATCCTCCCCGGATTCAACTGGCAGGGAAGCACCGGCGTTCTCGCCCTTGTGCCTCCCCAGGATGGACTTGTCATTCCAACTGCCCCTCCGTACACGATTCCGGAGCAGTTTGCCATCATCACCCCGACAGATTTCGACAAGTATCCTTCTCCCAATCCATTCTTCACGAGTATTCGTTTTGTGCAGGGGGATACCTACAACTTCTACGAGATCACGAACCCCAAGCCGGGTGTATGGACTCTCATTCCGGGAGGAGACGCTGCGAATCCGACGGAGGTGGAACAGCTGGACCTCTCCGTGGTGGGCGTCACGGACGTGACCATGCAGACATATTTCGCGGCCTTCACGTACTCTCCGGGAGCAACGATCACTGTCCAGGCAACGCTCTCCCACGGGGGGCTGTCGTTGAGCGGCGAGCACGTTACAGGCGGGACCGTCATCAACTCCGCATTGATTGAAGGAGAAGTTCATGTTCCGGGCTCGTCCACGCCGGAAGTCTTCGTCCTGGCTCCGCTTGGCAACGGCCTGTATGAGGGGACATTTACGAACACCTCTCTCCCGGGTACGTACAATTTCTCCATTCGCGCATCGGGAAGTATCACTGTCCCCGGCCCTTCCGGCCTGGTGCCGATGGAGTTTTCGCGCAGGCAGGAGCAGGCGGTCTATGTTGCAGCGCCGTTCGTTGCGGATGCAGTGCTCTTCGGTAAGAAGGGCATCACCGTCGGGCCGGGCGCGAGGATCCACTCGGGGAGCATGCTGGTAAACGCGGCCGGCGGCTCACTGGTGCTCGGATCCGGGGCGACGACACCGGCGGAATACAATCTGAAAGCAGATAGCATGACCATCCACTCCGGGGCCACGGTCGGCGGCAATGTCTTCTACAACGTCCTGGT
>JAGDMJ010000015.1 GCA_017860555.1 Bacteroidota bacterium | reverse complement strand
CGCCGGGGAATCCTTCAGACGGGCTACCAGATCCTTGTCGCCTCAAAGCAGTCGTTGCTTACAGAAGAAAGCGCGGACCTCTGGAATAGCGGCAAGGTCACATCCTCCAATTCTATTGCCGTGCGCTACAGCGGGAAAGGGCTCACCTCCGGATCGAGCTGCTTCTGGAAGGTGCGCATCTGGGATGAAGATGGAAAACAATCATCATGGAGCAAACCCGGCTCATGGACCGTGGGACTTCTGTCGGCAGACGACTGGCAGGGTGCGCAGTGGATCGGCTCCGACCTGACACTGAAGCCGTATCAGGCGGCCCTTAAGGCTCTCCCTGACTTCGGCATGGAATCCGAAAGCGAGATCTGGGGAATGGCGGAGAGCCTCCGCACAATGGGGAAGGCTGTCACCGAAGCGCCCGCCGTCTATCTGAGAAAAGAGGTCAACCTTTCCGAATCTCCGGTGCGGGCCACGGCGTACGTTTGCGGACTTGGCCATTTCGAGTTCTCGATTAACGGGAAGAAGGTCGGGGATTTTCTCCTCGACCCGGCCTACACAGATTACGATAAGCGCGTGGGGTACCAGGTGTTCGATGTGACCTCGGTGCTCGTGCGAGGCAGGAACGCCCTGGGCGTGGTCCTCGGGAACGGCTGGTATAACCTGATCACTCCACACGCGCTCCGATTCTACGCGGCGGACTATGTCAACACACCGCGTTTGCTCTTCAGGCTTGCCGTTGAGTATGCCGACGGCACGCAGAAGTCGGTGCTGAGCGGCCCCGACTGGCACTTCACCACGTCGGGTCCGATCCGCTTCAACTGCGTCCTGGCAGGGGAGACCTATGATGCCAGGATGGAAATGCCCGGTTGGGACAGGCCGCACTACTCGGCAACTGACTGGAAGGAGGCTCTCGTTCTTGACCCGCCTCATGGGAAACTCATGCGACAAATGATCTACCCGGTGAGAAGGCAGGAAGAGATCCCTGCCACGCGCGTAGAACGAAAGGACAGCGTCTGGCGATTCGACCTGGGGGTGGAAACGGCCGGGTGGGTGCGGATTCGGGTCCGCGGCACCCGTGGCCAGAGGATCACGATCCGTCTCCCCGGTGCTCCCACGCATACGCTCGGGCGTTACCAGACCCTGGAGCTGATCCTCTCGGGCAAAGGTACCGAGGTGTACGAGCCATGTTTCTGCTACGCCGGCTTCAGGTACGTCGATGTTGAGGGACTCACATACCAGCCGAAGGCTTCGGATGTGACTGGTATCGCCATCTCCACCGGCATGCCGCGGTCAGGCAGCTTCGTCTGCTCGGATGAGCGTCTGAACAAGCTGCAACAGATCCTGTTCAGGACGATCCGCAATTACGTCATCCACATCCCGAACGATCCCACCCGCGAGAAAGCGGGCTGGACGCAGGACGTTGAGACCGGCTTCTACGAAACGGTCTATAACTTCGATGCCTGGAGCATGTATGTGAAGTGGCAGCGCGATTTCCTCGACATCATCCATCCGAATGGCTATGTCCCGCCGGTCGCTCCCGGTCGCTTCGACGGTCCAACGATCAACGGCCCCTGGTGGGGCGGGGCGATCGTTTACGCCCCCTGGTACATCTATCAGTTCTATGGCGACACGGCGATTCTTGCAGAGAGTTATCCGTCCATGAAAAGCTACTTCGGCTGGCTCGGAACCCAGGCAAAAGACCATGTGATCAGCTGGGGCCTCGGCGATTGGCTTGAGGTGGGGGCCGTCGATGCCCGTCCGAAGCGCACTCCCGTTCCATTGACCTCGACAGCGGCATACTGCTGGTTCGCGCAGATTCTGAGCCGGTCGGCTTCCATCCTTGGGCGGAACAGCGAGGCCGATGATTACGCGCGCAAGACCGATAGCATTCGTTCTGCCTACAACCGCGCATTCTTCGACCCGCAATCGGGGATGTACGGAAGCGGGAGCCAGACCTCGCAGATCGTCTCGTTGGTGTGCGGACTCGTGCTTCCCGCTAAGCGAGAGATTGTCAAGCAGAAGCTCTTTGAGCGGGTCGCGCTGGACAGCAATCACCTGAGCACAGGCTTCGTCGGCACACCACTGCTCTTGCCGGCTCTCGTGGAGTTGGGCAGACCCGACCTCGCCTGGTCCATGGCTATGCAGACCGACTATCCCAGCTTCATCGACGCCATCCTGAACAGGGGGAACACGGTCATGAAAGAGACCTGGACAGGGGGACAGGTGCAAATGCCGTCGTTGCAGGGACCGATCGGGACATGGTTCTATCATTCTCTCGCCGGGATAAGGACGAGCGACGAAGTGCCAGGGTTCAAGAGGATCGTCATCCGCCCTGAGACTTCGGGGACGCTCACGTGGGTGACGGCGTCCCATGTAACGCCCTATGGGGAGGTGAAGAGCGACTGGAGGAAGATAAAAAGGGGTTTCCGGCTGGAGCTGAGGATTCCAGGCAACACGACAGCAATTGTCTTTCTGCCGGCGACGTCGTCGTCAACGGTGAAAGAAGGTGGTCGCAGTCTGGAGAATGTGTCAGGTGTATCCTTTCTGCGGATGGAAGATGGAAGGGCGGTGATTCAGGTTGGCGCGGGGACCTATCTGTTTGAGTCCTTCGGCCTCAATGATTTCTAAGCCAGCATTACATCCGTTTTTCTTCGAACATCCCGGTCTTCTTGTTCTTCCGCACATTCGTCCAGGGGAAATACCTGCCGTTCATGGCGATGTACACCCCGTGAGGAAGTGTCTGCACGAATGCGAGCGCGCTTCCAAGGTTGAAAAGCCCGTCGGAGCTGCCGAACTTGTAGGGCACAAGAGCGCCGGTGAGAACGATGGTCTTGGGAAGTCCCGCTTCCCCGAGGGTTCGGGCCGTCACTTCCATCGTGTCGGTGCCGTGGGTAATGAGCACGCGCTCTTCCCCTGCGTTCCGGCATTTTTCGATGATCTCTCTCCGATGCTCATCGGTCATGTCGAGGCTGTCGATCATCATCAATGACGTGACGGCAACATCGACGCGTGAACGGCCTAGCGTGAGCATTTCAGGAAGATGGGTGTTCTTGAAGAAGAGCGTCCCGTCGAGCTCGTTGTACTCCTTGTCGAAGGTACCGCCGGTGATGAAGATACGGATGCGCATGAGCGAGGGGATGTTTTGGGGAATCAGGATACTGCGATGTCGTCATTGTGAGGATTCCCGCACGTTTCTCAGTGCGGGATGATGGTATAGATACCTACGCGAAAAGCGCCTGACTGCCGCAGGACCGGTCTCCGCCTTAGGCAGAGACCGTGACTCCCGTTCCACCAGCGGCGGGACGAGGCTCGTCTGAAAGACGGCTCGGCGAAAGGCCAGAGCAGGCCTGTCTGCCGACAGGCAGGCTCACAATGACGCTATGCCAGGAGAGCCGCAAACAAAACTCCGCCCCCGTCTTCCAGAGAAAGACGGGTAGCGGAGTTTGTTGGCTCAATGAGTCTTATACTTTGCGGACGTTAGCAGCCTGCAGGCCCTTGGGGCCTTTCTCCACATCGAACTCTACGGTGTCACCTTCATTCAGGTTTCTGTACCCTTCGCCGACAATCGCTTTGAAGTGCACAAATACGTCTTCACCGCCATTGCGAGAAATGAAGCCGTAGCCTTTGGCTCCATTGAACCACTTGACTGTACCCTTCTCCATGGAACATTCCTTTCTTGATGATTTAAGAACCCGGCTTAGACCGGAACTATGTGCACCGACTTCACTGGCTCTTAAAACGGCAAATCGCATTCAATGGCATAAGTTCCTTCCTGCACCATCGAATGCGATTTCGACTGCTGGCGACACTTACCTGAATGAATCTTGCTACGGTACATCACCACGGAGCTTAAAAGCGCAAGAACGGTGTACGGCATCGCAAATCTACTATGCACCCACTTAAAAAGCAAGTTTTTTCTTCACATTCCCGCGATTCTGTCGGATTTTTCCACACTTCGAATGTGAGGAGAGGAAAAAGTGCCAAAAATGGACTAAAAAAGGCATTCACTCTCCCAACTCGTTCGTCTACATCCCTGCATCAGGGACGGTTTCGCCGTGCCGCGACTTGAAACCTTTCGCCATCCAATTCCGCGCGAGAATCAATCCTATCGGCGTGATGATAGCAATGAAGCCATAGATGAGCCACATCGTCTCCGTGTTCGTCTCGGACGGCGACACTCCTTCGGGACAGTACTTCATCAGAAACCAGCCGGAGTAAAGGCTCGTGATCACTTTGGTGAGGAACCAGGGGAACTGGCCGATTCCCATGTAGATGCCGGTCATTCGCGGAGGCGCGACTTCGGCGATCCATTGGAGGAAACGGGCAGACCACATCGCTTCGCCCAGCGTCATGATGATCAGATAGCCCATGAGCGTATAGATGCTGGGGCCGATCGCGAGGAGAAACGTGGGAGATGCCATCACGGCCGTCCCGATGATCATCATGGTGTAGGTGTTCCTATGCGAGGTCAGCGCGGTCACCGCGGGGGTAAGGATGAAGATCAACAGAGGTCCGAAGTTCACAAAGAACTCAAAGTTCTCGCTCACGACGCCGGTGAAAGCCCTGTTGCAGTACTGCGGCAGCGTGAGCCAGTTGTGCGCGAAGAGCGTTTGCACCGGGATGAGGATGAAGATGAAGTAGAGAAAGCGGAGGTCCTTGAGCGGGAAGTTTTTCATGTAGAAGGCAATCTGTTCCTTCAGCGGTTTCCTCTCCTCTTTCGGGGGCTCCTCTTTCCTCTCGCGGCTGGCTTCGGCGATGGCATCGTGCACGGTGCGCGGCGACAGAACCCAGTACACGACGGCGATGCCGGCGAGTGTGAGCACGACGTACACCCAGAATTCTCCCGTGATGCCGATCCCCTTCCGGATCGGAGGGGAGATCAATGCCGGAAGAAATCCTCCAAGGTTCATCAGCGCGTAGAGCATGGCGTAGCCCATGGCGGCGGTCTTCTCACTGGAGAATTTGCGGACGGCAGCATAACAAGCCGGCTGGTAGATGCCGTATCCGGCGACGATCCAGAGAAGTCCGAACATGGCGATCAGATGCGCAGACGACCAGAGTCCCTCTGCGGCGCCGAGGTCGGGACTCGCCGCCAGCAGGGAACGTCCAACCATCATGAGCACGAGTGAGATGATCAATGCTTTTCGGACGCCAATCAGGTCCACTGTGGCGCCGAGCAGGAGCATCCCCAGCGTGATCCCCGCGGTGAGGAAACCTACCATCTGTCCGGCATGAATATCGTTCAATCCGATGTACTGATTGAAGAAGATCGCTAGCAGCCCCAGGATACCGAAATAGGTTAGCCCCTCCAGGAGATACGAGACATTGATCCCCCAGATAGCGCGGGAGGAATGGACGAGGTCGATGAAGGGCTGGGAGACCTCTTGGAGGGTTTGCTTCAGGAACGATGGGCGCGTCGTCGTGGCGGGGCTTTGGGGTTGTTCCATGGAATTGAATGCCGTAAAAAAAGAGGGCCGGATGGTTGTATGGTAGAGTAACGAGGATTTCACTGAGATGCAAACCCGCGCACACTAGGTCGGGTCTCCCGTCCCTCCTGGACGAGGCTCGTCAGCCGAAGGCTGACGGCCGACCCGACCTACCGACCTACGGTTGTTTTTCCCCGGGGCACTCAGTACATTACCCCTCACTCTCCACAGGAGCCTCACGTGGGTTTTTCACCCATCGACTACGCCATCGTGATCGTCTATCTGCTGGGCGTCACCGGTGCGGGAATCGTCATCTCAGGCAGGCAGCGCTCCTCACGTGACTATTTTCTCGGCGGGAAGCAACTTCCGTGGTGGATGGTCGGATTTTCCATTGTGGCCGGGGAGACCAGCACGCTCACATTTATCAGTGTCCCGGGCCTCGCCTATGCCGGGAACATGCATTTCCTGCAGCTGGTGCTCGGCTATGTGGTGGGACGCATCCTAGTCAGTCTGATCTTCATCCCTGCGTACTACCGTGGAGACCTTGAGACGGCATACGATTTTCTGGGGAGACGGTTCGGCATCCCGCTGCGCCAGTGGACATCCACGGTCTTCATTGTCACGCGCGTCCTCGCCTCGGGCGTGCGCCTTTTCGCCACGGCGATCCCGGTGCATATGATCACCGGCCTGGAGTATTCCCAGAGCATCCTGTTGATCGGTCTCTTCACGTTGCTCTATACCTATGTCGGCGGACTGAAGGCCGTGGTCTCGATGGACGTCGTGCAGCTCTTCATCTACCTGAGCGGCGCCGTGGCCGCGGTGGGATTGATACTGGCCCGGCTCCCCGGGGGCTGGGAAAGCGTCATCACCATGGCGACAGCGGGGGCAAACAAGTTCCAGCTGTTCAACCCGGAATGGGGCGGAAGCGTCTATGGGTTCTTCTCCTCCCCCTATACTATAATAGGAGGGATCCTGGGAGGGACGTTCCTGACCATGGCCTCTCACGGGACCGACCAGCTTCTCGTCCAACGGCTGCTCGGCTGCAGAAACCAGCAGGAGAGCCAGAAAGCGCTCATCCTGGACGCGTTCTTCATCTTTGCCCAGTTCGCCTTCTTCCTGTTTGTCGGCCTCTGCTTGTACGCGTTCTACGGCGGCGTTTCTTTTCAGTCGCTCGGCCTCCACTCCTCCGACGAAGTCTTTCCCAAGTTCATCGTGGAGAACCTGCCCCCCGGTGTTGCCGGACTCGTGATCGCGGGGATCCTTGCATCGGCAATGGGGACGCTCTCCTCGTCGATCAGCTCCCTGGCATCGTCCACCTATTTGGACCTTTTCAAGCAGACCTCCAGGGGCAAAGCGCTAAGCCGGAACAAAGAGGTGCTCTGGTCCAGGATCCTGACTCTCTTCTGGGGCGTCGTCTTGATCGGCGGAGCGATGCTCTTCACCGATACGCGCAACCCGGTGGTAGAGCTCGGGTTGAAGATCGCTTCCTTCACATACGGTGGACTGCTCGGGACCTTCTTCCTGGGACTTCTTTTCCGGAAGACGAACCAGGCGGATGCGTTCGCGGGATTCATTGCGGGCATCCTTGCCATGAGCGCCGTGATCTCGTTCACGACAATCGCGTACACCTGGCACACGTTCATCGGATGCCTGGTCACCATCGCCGTGGGAAATGCCAGCGCGGCACTACGCCGGGGCAGGGCATGAGACTCACGTACCATCCCTACACGCTCGAACTGCGTCGGACGTTCACGCTCGCAACCGGTTCGCGCACTTCGACCCCGGCTATGCTCGTTGAGGTGGAGCAGGATGGGATCATTGGCTACGGCGAAGCCTCCATGCCCCCGTACCTGGGAGAGAGCCAGGCCACGGCCGAGGCCTTTCTTGCCCGGGTCGAGCTTTCGCAGGCCGATCCGTTCCGGTGGGATAAGATCCTGGATGCGGTAGACCATCTCGCGCCGGGGAACCATGCCGCGAAGGCCGCGGTTGACATCGCTCTGCATGATTGGGTAGGCAAAAAGCTCGGGCTTCCCTGGCACCGGATCTGGGGGCTGGACCCGGAAAAAGCGCCTGTCAGCTCCATGACGATCACCATCGATACGCCGGACAACATCCGCGCACGGGTGAAGGGGGCGGAAGGGTTTCCTGTCTTGAAGATCAAGCTGGGGTCGGAGCGAGACAAGGAGATCGTGCAGACCGTCCGCGAGGTTACCGATGTGCCGCTCCGGGTGGATGTCAACCAGGGGTGGGCCGACAGGGAGGAAGCCCTCCGGATGGTGGAGTGGCTTGCAACACAGGGGGTCGAGCTCGTGGAGCAACCGATGCCCAAAGAGCGGCTGGAGGACCACGCCTGGCTTACCACACGCAGCCCTCTTCCCATCGTCGCAGATGAAAGTGTCGTCCGGCTTTCCGATATTCGGAAGCTCCGGGGAGCTTTCCATGGCATCAACGTGAAGCTGATGAAATGCACCGGGATGCGGGAGGCGTACCGGATGATTCTTCTGGCGCACGATCTTGGGATGAAAGTGATGCTGGGTTGCATGACCGAGACCTCCTGCGCTATCTCGGCGGCTGCGCAGCTTGCGCCCCTGGTTGAATGGGCCGACCTGGACGGCGCACTCTTGATTGCGAACGATCCGTTCAGGGGGGCGACAGTGCATGACGGCAAGATCACGCTGCCGCAGGATGCGGGGATCGGGGTCGAACGAATTCTGGATCAATAAGGACAGGTTACCAATGGCCACCACAGAATCACCCAAACGTCTTCTGTCCCTTGATGCCTTCCGGGGCGCCACGATCGCAGCCATGATCCTTGTCAACGATCCGGGCAGCTGGGACACCACGTATGAACAGCTTAAGCATGCCGCGTGGAACGGCTGGACGATCACCGACATGGTCTTTCCGTTCTTCCTCTGGATCGTGGGGGTGGCCATGACGCTTTCGTTCGCAAAGCGCACCGAGGCAGGGGCCGACAGAGGGAAGTTGATGCTGCATGTGGTCCGGCGCGCGGCCATCATCTTCGCCCTTGGCCTCTTCATTAACGGGTTCCCGTTCGGACTCGCGTTCGGCCATGAATTCTCGTTCTCCACGTGGCGCATTCCCGGCGTGCTTCAGCGGATCGCGGTCTGCTACCTGGTTGCCTCGGCCATCTTCCTTTCCAGTACCATCCGCGGACAAGCCATCTGGGCGGTCACGTTCCTTGTCGTCTACTGGCTGGCACTCATGCTGATCCCTGTACCGGGATATGGTGCGGGGGTGCTTCAGCCGGAGGGGAACCTTGCGTGGTTCATCGATTCCAATCTCCTGCACGGCCACACCTGGGTCTGGGCACCGGCGCCAGGCTTCGACCCCGAAGGCATCCTGAGCACGCTTCCGGCCATTGCCACAACCCTCTTTGGCATCCTCACCGGCCACTGGCTTCGCACAGGGCGTCCGGTTGCTGAAAAGATCTCCTGGATGTTCACCGTGGGCCTGGGAATGGTTGCGCTTGGCTGGTTCCTGAGCATCTGGCTGCCGATTAACAAGAACCTCTGGACGAGCAGCTACAGCCTCTTCATGGGTGGGTGGGCCTTGGCCGGGTTCAGCATTTGCTACTGGCTCATCGACGTGAACGGTTACAAGCGGTGGGCGACCCCTTTTGTGATCTTCGGGATGAACGCCATCGCCGTATACGTGGCGGCGGACTTTATTGCCATTCTCCTGGGGCTCATCCAGGTGACCGGCCCAGAGGGGACTCCGATCAGCTTGCAGGAGCACATCTTCCGGAGCGTTTTTGTCTCCATCGCTTCTCCAAACAACGCATCGCTGCTCTACGCATTCGCGTTCGCGCTGATTACATTCTTGATTGCATGGGCTCTGTGGAGAAAGCGCTGGTTTGTGAAGATATAGCAGGCGTGAAACATTCCAGCAGATTATGTACATTATGGAGCATACCATCTCCCCACTTCCAGGAAGGACCATGGCTGAACGACAGTATGACGGAACCTCGAAGGTAGAACAGCATGAGCTGGATCGCAGCGGGCGCAAACTCATGTATGCTCCCACGGAAAAGATCCCTATCATCGAAGTGCCGAACTTCCCGAGCATGGGAAAATTGACGGCGCTCCGGTTCATTGAATGGGTATTGAAAAACCCGGGCGGAGTGATTTCGCTCCCCACGGGAAAGACGCCGGAGCATTTCATCAAGTGGGTGACGAGGATCCTGGGGCGATGGGAGACGAAGGAAATTCAGGAGCTCCTGGAATCCAGCGGCATTGAAGGTTCAAGGCCGCCTGACATGAAGAGCCTCTGGTTCGTGCAGATCGACGAATTCTATCCCATGGACTCGAGCCAGCAGAACAGCTTCCACTGGTATGTGAACGAGTTCTACATCAAGGGCTTCGGGCTCTCCCCAGACCGTGCGTTGCTCATCAACGCCAGCTCACTGGGGCTTCCGCCCGACAAGACGATGCAGGAAATTTTCCCGGACAATATTGTCGACCTTTCGCTCCGTGTCCGGCAGACGAGAACTGATCTGGAGCGCGAACAAAAGGATGCCATCAACAGGGTAGACGAATTCTGCATGGAGTATGAGTCGCGCATCCGCGAGCTCGGGGGAATTGGTTTCTTCCTTGGAGGCATTGGTCCCGACGGACACATCGCGTTCAACGTGCGGGGATCAAGCTCCTATTCGGTCACGCGCCTGACAGGAACGAACTACGAAACGCAGGCAGCCGCGGCGACGGATCTGGGAGGCATCGAACTGTCGCGGACACGCCTGGTGATCACCATCGGCCTGGCCACCATCACGTACAATCCGTCGGCAACCGCGATTATCATCGCTGCCGGCGAGGCAAAGGCGCCCATCGTCGCCCTTGCTGTGCAGAACAAAAAGGGACCGCAGTTCCCCGCCTCTGTGCTCCAGGATCTGCCGAATGCCCGTTTCTACCTCACAAAGGGCGCGGCAAGCAAGCTCGTGGAGAGACAGTTTCAGGACTTCTGCAATCAGAAAGAGGTCACGCCGGCAGTGGCGGAAGATATCGTCGTCGCGCTGGCCCTCTCCGCGGAGAAGCCGCTGGGCAACCTCACGGCGGAGGATTTTCAGAACGACCGCTTTGCCAGGGCCCTGCTGGCGAAATCGGGGCAGGAGCCGATGGCTCTGGCCTCCGCGGCGCGCGCGAGTATCATCGGGAAGATCCAGAGGGGCTTGCAGCCCGTGACCAGAACTGTTTTCCTTCACACCGAGCCGCACCACGACGATATCATGCTCGGCTACCTCGCCTATATCTATCACCTGGTCCGCGATCCCTCAAATCAGCACTACTTTGCCAATCTCACCTCGGGGTTCACCGCTGTCTCGAACCCGTTCTTCCTCTCCAAGCTCGAAAAGCTGGAGCGCCTTCTCGAGTCCGGCGTGTTCTATGCCCGGCTGAAGGAGAAGTATTTCGACCCACAGAGCGATGTGGGCCGGATGGAAGATGTCTATCTCTATCTTGACGGCAAGGCGGCCAACAGCGCGGAAATGACAGACGAGGCGGACGCCAGGCGGCTGTTGCGAAACCTCGTGGGCATGTACAAGACCCACAATAGCAACACGCTCCACGACCGCACCCAGGAGATCATCGAATACGTGAAGTCGCAGTATCCCGGGGCCAAAGACCCGCAGCATGTCCAGTTGCTCAAGGGCATGATCCGGGAATTCGAGGTCGAACTCCTCTGGGCGTATTTCGGGATCGAGACCTCCGCGATCTTCCCGCTCCGGCTGGGCTTCTATACCGGCGACATCTTTTCTCAGGAGCCTGAGATGAACCGGGACGTCAAGCCGATTTTTGCACTGATGAAAAAACTGAAGCCCAACGTTGTCTCTGTCGCCTTCGACCCTGAGGGGAGCGGACCGGACACGCACTACAAGGCCCTTCAGGCAGTCAGCGAAGCATTGAAGATGTATGAGAAAGAGAGCGGTGCGACAGACATCCGGGTCTGGGGATACCGGAACGTCTGGTACCGCTTCCGCCCGGCAGAGGTGAATCTGATGCCTCCCGCATCATTGAACACCCTCTCCATGCTTCATACGGCGTTCATGAACTGCTTCGGCTCTCAGAGTGCGGCATCGTTCCCGAGCTATGAGCACGACGGGCCGTTCTCTGAGCTGGCGCAGAAGATCCAGGTGAACCAGTATGCCATGATCAAGACCTGCATGGGGCAGGACTTCTTTACCAAGAATGAGCATCCGCGGCTGCGCGCCGCGCGCGGGCTGATGTTCCTGAAAGAGATGCCGCTCTCCGAGTTCTATGAGCACGTGCGGGAGTTGAAGAAGTTGACGGAAGACCGGCCGTGACGGAGCCCGTGATCGCCGTCGGTGTTCTGACGAGTCCACTGGTACGCTTCGCACTGGACGGCGCTTTCACGTTGGCCCCACATCAGGAGCCGCTGAGGGGCACGTTTACGGCGTATGCCTCAGGCGGGCAGGTCATCATCGATGGCGATGCAGGGCGGATCACTGCGGACAACGGAGTGCTGATTGAGCCCCGCGAGGGTGGTCCGCATGCCATCCGCCTTGAAGATGTCACGATCGGCGTGCACTTCCACTGGGAACGAAAAGAACAGCAATGGTTCACCGGCAGCCTGAGGCTTGTCATCTCGGGCAAGGACCTGGTGGCAGTCAATGTGGTGCCGGTGGAGGATTACCTGAAAAGCGTCATCGCGTCCGAGATGAGCGCCGCGAGCTCCCTTCCGTTCCTCAGAGCGCATGCTATTGCCTCCCGCAGCTGGCTTCTGGCTCAATTGGAAAAAACCCGTTCCTTGAAAGCTGCCGGCACCCACCGTCCCTCCTCGATCATCGAAGACGGGAACAACCATATCCGCTGGTACGACAGAGAGGACCATGAGCTGTTCGATGTCTGCGCGGACGACCATTGCCAGCGCTACCAGGGAATGACCCGGGCGTCCAGGCCTGCCGTATCGGAAGCGGTCCAATCGACGCGCGGGATCGTTCTGATGTACAACGATCACGTGTGCGATGCGCGCTTCTCCAAGGCGTGCGGCGGCGTGACGGAAGCGTTCGAGAATGTCTGGGAGCCCCTGCCCCATCCCTACCTGACTCCGGTTGCCGATGTCGCAGGCGAGGCCGCTGGCACCCTTCCTGATCTTGCCGAAAACCAACGAGCCGAGCAGTGGATCAGAAGCTCGCCTTCCGCATTCTGCAACACCCGGAACCAGGAGGTCCTTGCGCAGGTGCTGGTGCACTTTGATCGGGAGACGACGGACTTCTATCGATGGCGGGTGGAATACGCACAGGACCAGCTGACGCACCTCGTGCGGGAGAAAACCGGTATCGACTTCGGTGAGATCCTCGATCTCGTTCCCGCCCGGCGGGGTGCCTCGGGCCGGATATTCGAGCTGAAGTTCGTCGGGTCGAAACGGACGATGGTCGTTGGCAAAGAGCTCGAGATCCGCAAGATCCTATCCCCGTCACACCTGTACAGCTCCGCGTTCGTGGTCGATGCCCTGAACCGGCGGCATGGCGTTCCGGAGCGGATGGTGTTGACGGGGGCCGGATGGGGACACGGCGTGGGAATGTGCCAGATCGGTGCGGCTGTCATGGGGGAAACGGGCTATTCGCACGAGCAGATCTTGAGGCACTATTTCAATTACGTTGAAATCAGGTCGCTTTACTGATGGAGGAGCAGGTTCAGACTCGCCCCGTCTCGCGGTCCCCGTGGGCATGGATCCCAACCCTGTATTTCGCGGAGGGCCTTCCCTATGTTGTCGTGATGACGGTCTCCGTCATCATGTACAAGCGGTTCGGCATCTCCAACACCGACATCGCCCTGTATACAAGCTGGCTCTATCTCCCCTGGGTCATCAAGCCGCTCTGGAGCCCGTTTGTCGACATCTTCAGCCGTAAGAGAACCTGGATCATCGTCACGCAGTTGCTGATCGGCGGGGCACTGGCGGCAGCCGCGGCTGCAATTCCCCTTCCTCTTTTCTTTCAGATCACGCTGGCGATTTTCTGGCTCATGGCATTTGCCTCGGCGACCCATGACATCGCCGCTGATGGTTTCTATTTGCTCGGGCTGCCGGAGCATCACCAGTCGGCATTCGTTGGTGTGCGTAATACATTCTACCGGTTGGCGATGATCGCGGGGCAGGGGGCCATCGTCGTCCTTGCCGGCTCCATTGAAGATTGGAGCGGTGGCAATGTCGCACTGGCCTGGTCCTCCGCGTTCGCGGTGCTGGCGAGCTTGTTTCCCCTGTTTGCTTTCTACCACAAGTTCTTTCTGCCGGTGCCGGAGAGCGACAGGCCGGCGCTCGACCGATCATCCGGCGGCGTCCTGAAGGAGTTCTTCCAGACCTTTACGCTTTTCTTTGGCAAGAAGGATATCGGGTTCATCGTTGCCTTTCTCCTTTTCTACCGCTTTGCCGAGGCGCAACTGGTAAAACTGGTGCCTCCCTTTTTGCTTGATGTGCGGGAGAAGGGAGGGCTGGGGCTCTCCACGAGCGAGGTTGGGATCGTCTATGGCACCGTGGGGATCATTGCACTCACGCTCGGAGGGCTGGTGGGGGGGTATGTTGTGTCGCGTGGCGGCTTGAAGCGGTGGCTCTGGATCATGGTCCTTGCCATCCATCTCCCGGATGCCGTGTTCGTTTACCTCTCCCAGGCACAACCGACCGATTTCGTGCTGATCACGAGCGCCGTCGCTGTAGAGCAGTTCGGTTATGGGTTCGGGTTCACCGCCTATGTGTTGTTCATGATGATGATCTCCCAGGGTGAGCACCGCACGGCGCACTATGCGATCTGCACGGGCTTCATGGCCCTCGGAATGATGCTGCCGGGAATGTTCAGCGGGTTCATCCAGGAATCGTTGGGATACAAAGGGTTCTTCCTCTGGATCCTGGCATCCACGATACCGGGGTTCATCGTGGCGGCGCTGGTGAAGATCGAGCCAGGCTTCGGCAGACACAGATAAACACAGATGACCCAAAGAGATAGCCGCATCACCGCATACGTCGCCGGCGACGAGCAAACCGTCCAGCAGCTTCGAAGCTCGGGTGCTGTTGAACGCATTATTCTTCTCTCCAGGGATGGACATGCCCGCCTCCCGGGATGCGACACCATGCAGGCCGCGTCGCTGCGCGACAGCAAAGCCATCCGGTCGATCGTGTCGGGCACGACGACCTCACACATCCTCCTGGTCCTTCAGGAGAATGGCGTGGAGTTCGGGCAGTATGGGATCGAACGATTGCTCAGCATTGCTGCGTCTACCGCCGCGGGGCTTGTCTATTCCGACTACTACGACATGAACGCCGGCGTGCGCGCACCGCATCCTGTCATCGAATACTCGATCGGCAGCATCAGAGACGATTTCGATTTCGGGCCGGTGCTCCTCCTGGATGCCGCAGCCGCACGTTCCGCGCTGGAGGAGCTTGGAGGAGCGGATTGGCGCCATGCCGGCCTGTACGCGCTCCGGCTTGCCCTTTCCAGGGGTAGTCTGCCGTTCCGGATCCCCGAATTCCTCTCGGGCAGAATTGAGAAAGACTTCAGGAGTTCGGGCGAAAAGCAATTCGACTACGTTGACCCCAGGAACCGGGAAGTGCAGATCGAGATGGAGCAAGCTGCGACGGACCATTTGAAGCGGCTTGGAGCATGCCTCAAGGCCCCATTCAAGACTCCGGACCTGACGGAAGGACGGTTCGACGTCGAGGCTTCCGTGATCATACCGGTGAAGGACCGCGCCCGTACTATCCGGGATGCTGTCAGCTCAGCATTGAAGCAAGAGGCGCCGTTCCCGTTCAACTGCATTGTGGTGGATAACCGCTCGGTCGACGGGACGACAGACATTCTCCGCGATTATGCGGGGAGCGATCCCCGGCTCATCCACCATATTCCCGATCGTGAGGGCCTGGGTATCGGGGGATGCTGGAACGAGGCGATCGACCATCCCCGGTGCGGCAGGTTTGCCGTGCAGCTGGACAGCGATGACATGTATGCCGATCCTGCAACGCTGCGACGCGTTGTGGACCTCTTCCGGAGCGAGCGGTGCGCGATGGTGGTGGGGAGCTACCGGATGACCGATTTTTCCCTCAAGGAAATCCCCCCGGGCATTATCGACCATAAGGAGTGGACGCCGGAGAACGGGCCGAACAATGCCCTGAGGGTCAATGGCTTTGGCGCGCCCAGGGCCTTCTTCACGCCAGTGCTCAGGCGGATTCGGTTTCCGAATGTGTCCTACGGCGAGGACTACGCGGTCGGCCTGGCGGTGTCGCGGGAGTACACGATCGGTCGGATCTATGAGCCGATATACCTCTGCAGGCGATGGGAAGGGAATTCGGACTCCCGGTTGAGTATTGAGCAGATGAACAGATTCAACACATACAAAGACCGCCTCCGGAGCATTGAACTTCTGGCTCGCCAGCGGAAAAACCGGGGCATATGAACGATCGCCTCGTCAAACATGAATTGCTGACACCGTACCTGCGGGGCGAGACCTTTGCCGACCAGGTTCATGCCCTGCTCCTGCAGCAGAACGATGCCTGGGGCCTCGCCCGCGAAGGATACCGGGCGCTCGAGTCGGTCAAAACCAAAACGTTCCTCTTCGACGGGTTTGTGGTCAAAGTGCAACACAATCCCGGGCGTCTCGTCTCCACATCCGCGAACACCGATCCCCACTCCATACGCGAACGCCCCTGCTTTCTCTGCCAACAAAATCTGCCACCCGAACAGAAGGGAATTCTCTACAGGGATGCCTACATCATTCTTGTGAATCCATTCCCGATCTTCAACGAGCATTTTACAATCGTCGACACGGAACACCGCCCTCAGCGTATTGCCGGCTCGTTCGGAACTCTTCTGGACCTGGCTGCTGACCTTGGGTCGCACTATGTTGCCCTCTACAACGGTCCGCGGGCCGGTGCTTCAGCTCCCGATCACC
>JAGDMJ010000503.1 GCA_017860555.1 Bacteroidota bacterium | reverse complement strand
GGCAATGGGAGGCGGTGCCCTCCTCGGAGGATACATTGCGGACCGCCTCGGCACGCGTCGCGCCGTCTTTCACTTTCTCCTGCTTCTGTCCGCCTCCATCTTCGCCCTTGCAGCACTGGGCACGGGCTTGCACTATTCCCACGGCATCTGGTTTCTATCCACAATGATACTTTTCTACGTACTTGTCGGCTCGTTCACCGCATCGTCGTATGCACTGTTCATGGAGATCACCGACCCGGCCCTCGGCGCGACCCAGTTCAGCGCGTTCATGGGTGCCACAAATGGATGTGAGTCATGGTCATCCTATTTTGTCGGCAAAACCGTTCCGGCGGTGGGATATCCTCTTGCCTTTGCAGTTCTGACATTCGTCTCGCTCGCCGCACTCCCGCTATTGAGATACCTGGTGCCCGACGTTCAACCTTCTGGGGGGAAGGATGGTTCGATCCTCTCAGACTGGTAGGGGCTTGAATGAAACAAGGGTCGATGGGGGTGTTAGTGCCGCGGGACTGACTCGGCGGACCGCGGGTACCGTTGCTGGATCAAGGAGAAGCATCGAAATGACCATCAGGAAAAAATCGCATACGTGGCTTTTGCCTCTTCTGATCATCAATGCCGCAGTCGGGCTCCAGGCACAAGGTGGCCATGGCTGGGGCGAGAGTATCGCCCAGAAGAACGATAAGAAGCGGCAGGTAGTCAGGGACATACAGCCAAAACACGGCGACGTCTTTGCTGGCATCGGCGAACGCAACATTGCAGAGCGGCGTGGAATGCTCGAAGAAATCCCTCCGCCCAAACTGCCGCGCAAGATGCTCCCGACAGGGCAGTCGGATCCCAGTGCGGCCTTCACCCCGTTGCCAAAACTCGATACACCGGTGAAACTGATTGGGGAGCTCGGCCGGCAACGGGCACTGTATGCGCCGTTCCTCGAAGACCACGCGCCCGGGTTGCCGCGCCTGCGTGACTCGTTGCGTTTGGTGGATTTCCAGTGGCGCCTGGAAACCGAAGCCGACCGCGCCGATTTCCTGCACACGATGAGTGGTGCGGGCGAATGGATGTCCGTCAAAGTGCCCCACTTTGGCGGCCCGATCGGGCGGGCTGTCGCGTACTACCGAACGAGTTTCCTGGTGACACGAACCATGCTCGACGAGCGTGCGCTCTTCGTGCGGTTCGGCGGGGTGGATTACACAGCGCACGTTTTCCTCAATGGGCACTACCTCGGCTCGCATGAGGGCTTCTTTGCCCCCTTTGAATTTGACTGCACTGCATCCATCCGTGAAGGTGACAATTCCTTGCTCGTGAAGGTCGAGAACGACGCGATCTACATGGGTAACGACTCCTGGGGCCAAGCGGAGGAAGGGGACAAGATGTATGCCGCCACCAACCTTGGCTGGGATGACCCGGAGGTGGGGTGGCATCATTGTCCGCCCGGATTCGGCATCTACCAGGATGTGTTCATCGAGGCCCGTTCGCCCATGCATGTGGCCGATCTCTGGGTGCGCCCGTTTCCTGAAAAGGCAGAGGCCGAAGCCTGGATCGAGGTAAGGAACCAGGATCGCCGGACCCTTCCCGCCTCTTTTGAGATCTCCGTCTTCGGGCAGAATTTCAAGGAGACAACGATCGCCGGTATCAAACATTCGCCCGGCACGCGAATCGTCCCCGGAGTCGGCGATCTCCAGAAGCCCACTGACAATCAGGACGTAACGCTGGCCATGGGTCCCGGCTTGAATCTGATCAAGGTCCCTCTGGTCATTCCTGGACCACGTCTCTGGGATCTGCAGACGCCATGGCTCTATCAGGTCCAGGTCCGGCTGCTCGATGGCTCGGGGCGTGTTCTTGATGCCACGAAGCGGCAGTTCGGCATGCGCGTGTTCAGGCAGGAGAACAACAAGGTGCCTCGTGGAAGGATGTTCCTGAACGGCCGGGAGATCAAGCTCCGCGGGGCAAATACGATGGGCTTCGAACAGCAGGATGTGTTCCGGAAAGATTTTCGCCAGCTCGTGGATGACATTCTCCTCGCGAAGATCTGCAATATGAATTACCTGCGGTTGACGCAAAGGCCCGTGCAACCCGAAGTCTATGAGTATTGCGACAGGCTCGGCCTCATGACTCAGACCGACCTCCCGTTGTTCGGCTGCCTGCGATACAACAAATTCGCTGAGGCGGTCCGTCAGACGGAAGAAATGGAGCGGTTGGTAAGGGGTCACGCGTGCAATATCATGATCAGCTATATCAATGAACCATTTCCCAACGCCAGCGGGAAACCGCATCGGCATCTCACCCGCACTGACCTCGAGGCTTTTTTCAGAGCGGCGGACGGCGCTGTCCGGACGCTGAATCCTGACCGCGTCATCAAACATATCGAAGGTGACTACGATCCACCGAGCGAGACCTTGCCGGACAATCACTGCTACTGTGGATGGTACAACGGCCACGGGCTTGAGCTCGGCAAGCTCCACAAGGGATACTGGATGCCCGTGAGTCGTGACTGGTTGTATGCGTGCGGCGAGTTTGGCGCAGAAGGCCTCGATCCTGCGGACCTGATGCGCCGGCGTTATCCGCGCGAATGGCTGCCGGGAGCCGACGAATCATCCTGGTCACCTGGTGTCATCCCAGGCGCGCAGACCGGCAATTTCCACTACATGTGGTTCGACACCCAGCGCTCGCTCGAAGAGTGGGTGCGGGCGAGTCAACGCCATCAGGCATGGGCCACACGACTTTTTGCCGAGCGGTTTCGCCGTGACAACCGAATGGCCGGCTTCGCAATTCATTTGTTCATTGATGCCTTCCCGGCCAGTTGGATGAAGACGATAATGGACTGCGAACGGAGGCCGAAACCGGCATACTTTGCCTACCGTGATGCACTTGAACCCTTGACTGTCAATATCCGCACTGACCGCCGGACGTTCACTTCCGGTGAAGCCATGACATTCGAGTTCTGGGTCTGCAACGACACGCAAGAGAAATCGAACGCGCTGAGCCTGAAGTGGCAGATCGAACAGGAGGGGCAGGTCCT
>JAGDMJ010000502.1 GCA_017860555.1 Bacteroidota bacterium | reverse complement strand
GAACCGTAAGGCCCAGGTAGAAATTGGCCGGGATATTGTTCGGGTCCGTCTTCAGCTCTTCGCGGAAGACCTTCTCAGCTTCCTGATATTGCCAGGTATTGTAGAGTTCAATACCTTTCTTGGACTGGGCAACAGTTTGGGAAACGACACTGACCAGCGAAAAAGCAACGAAAAGCACCAGAATTCGGCAAAACGCTTTGCGGTTACTCATTGCTCCTCCCATTCAGGCTTGCATCTGACTGCGTGACCCTCCCTTTATATGATTGGCTCGCGGTCCGGTCAACCGTTTTCGCGCGATGGCCGGACACTGGGGCTGTGGTGCACCGTAGCGTATACTTTCCTCCAAGGGGGGAAAGATGAGCAGAGTTCGAATTCTAGTCGGAACGAAGAAGGGTGCGTTTGTCCTCAGTTCGGACGGGACGCGCAAGGAATGGAAGATCGAGGGGCCTCATTTCGGGGGCTGGGAGGTTTACCACACCAAAGGCTCTCCGGCCGATCCAAACAGGATATACGCTTCACAGAGCAGCAACTGGTTTGGGCAGATAATCCAGCGTTCAGATGATGGCGGCAAGACATGGGAGCCGCCGGGCGGCGGCATACCAGTGGTATCTTCCGGGGGTATGCCGAAGGCTGAAAGCAACAGATTTTTGTATGAGGGCGAGGTGGGCCAACACCTTTGGTATGACGGAACGCAGCGCCCCTGGGAATTCAAGCGAATCTGGCATCTAGAGCCGTCTTTGGACAACCCGGATGTCGTGTATGCCGGTGCAGAAGACGCGGCTCTGTTCCGAACAGCCGATGGCGGGCTCACCTGGAAGGAACTGCCATCCCTGCGCCGCGCCAAAGGTCATTTATGGCAGCCCGGCGCTGGTGGAATGGGTCTGCACACAATCCTGCTGGACCCGAAAAATTCCAAGCGGATCTTCGTCGCGATCTCAGCGGCCGGTGTGTTCCGTACCGATGACGCGGGCGAATCCTGGCGCCCAATGAACCGCGGACTGGCCTCGGCGTACGAACTTCCGGATCCGTCTTCCGATGTCGGCCACTGCGTGCACCGCATCGCAATGCACGCGTCGCGGCCGAACGTCCTTTTTATGCAGAAGCACTGGGATGTGAACCGCAGCGATGATGCCGGTGAGTCGTGGCACGAAATCAGCGGAAATCTCCCCACCGACTTCGGCTTTCCTATCGAAGTTCACGCGCATGAACCGGACACCGTCTATGTCGTGCCGATCAAGAGCGACTCGGAGCACTATCCGCCGGAGGCAAGGCTTCGGGTCTATCGCAGTCGCACCGGAGGCAATGAATGGGAGGCGCTTTCAAGCGGTCTTCCCCAACGCGACTGCTATGTGAATATTCTGCGCGACGCCATGGCGGTCGACTCTCTGGAGCCCTCCGGTGTTTACTTCGGCACGACCGGAGGGCAGGTTTATGCGTCTTCCAATGCGGGTGATGCCTGGTTTGCCATTACACGAGACCTCCCGCCGGTACTGTCGGTCGAGGTTCAGACGCTGGCGTGATCTCCGGATGCAGGATATGTCGATGCATGATAGGGTGACGATCAGGATCGTTCTTCCGTTCCATCTCAGGAACCTCGCTCGCGTGCAGGGCGAGGTTGAACTAGAGATCCAGCCGCCGGGTACGTTGGGCACCGCACTTGATGCTTTAGAGGCAAGGTATCCGGTGCTCGCGGGAACGATCCGCGACCACATCACGAAAAAAAGGCGTCCTTTCCTGCGGTTTTATGCCTGCGAGAGGGATTATTCCAATGCACTCATGGATACCCGCCTGCCCGATGCGGTCATTTCCGGCGAAAAGCCCCTTCTGATCATCGGTGCAATCGCCGGAGGGTAAATTCCGGCCCTTCCGGCAAGACCTTTCAACTGGGGTTCCCCGTTCAGCGTTCCCCGTTCCCCGTTCCCGGTATTGGGTTGAGTACGTTGGCGTGGTTGTGGATGTGCTCGTGGACGGCTTTTCCCCGTGAACGTGGACGGATTTGAGGTTCCCCGCTCGGGAAGTCCCAGTCCGAGGGTCTTGTCGTGATCGCAATCGGCTTTTAGAGAGTACGGTTCCCCGTTCCCAATTCCCCTGCATCCGGCACTTGACTCCTATTTATCATCCTCATATGATCCGACCCATCTGCATCTGCACGAGACATGCAAGGATTCATGTTTTCTTCAAGGGAGGTCTCGAAATGACCACGTGGCATGATTATTTGAGAGAGGAAGGTCAGCTGCCGAGTTGGCCCTACCCGATCCGGTTCGGAGAAGAACAGGAAATCGACACGGATATCCTGGTCATCGGAGGAGGGATCGCCGGCTGCTGGGCCGCCATCAGTGCTGCCAGACAAGGGCTGAGGGTTGCGTTGGTGGAGAAGGGGGACACGGTCCGAAGCGGCGCGGGAGGTCCGGGATGCGATCACTGGTGTGACGCTCCTGCAAACCCGTTGTCGCGCGTGTCGCCGGATGACTGGGCCAAGCACATGGCCGCCCGCCCCTATTCCAACGGAATCGGCATCCAGATTCAGTGCCGGGAAGACTATGATACGCTGCTCGAAATGGAGCAGATGGGCGGCAAAATCCGGGACACAGAGAATGAATATGCCGGCGCGGAAGGCCGGGACGACAAAACCAAGTTCATGATTTCGCCGCGCTACGGCACAATCCACAGCTATCTGCCCGATCCCAGAATGGGGGAACCGAACTTCAACCCGCCTGAAAAGCGCAACAACGTCGTGATCCGCGTTTGGGGGAGCACCTTCAAGCCGGCACTGAAAAAGGAATGCAGGCGCCTTGGCGTTCAGATCTTCGACCGTGTGATGGGGACCAGTCTGCTGACCGAGCAGGGAGTTCAGGGAGCCCGCGTGATTGGGGCGACCGGCATCAACAACCGCACCGGTGAATTCATGATTTTTAAGTCCAAGGCGACAATCCTCTCCACCGCAGGAGGTGGCTCGCTTTGGCTGATGAGCATGGAACTTGGCGGCTATTCGAACATGCACTCCCGCACGATGTCGGGC
>JAGDMJ010000501.1 GCA_017860555.1 Bacteroidota bacterium | reverse complement strand
ACCACACTTTCCATTTCTTTGAGGATCGCGTTCAATCGGGAATATCTGTCTGCAATCGCTCCTTCAAGCATCACCATGACTCTCCTGTGAATACAAAACGATCTCACCCTCAAGCATCACCATTGTTCTCCCGCGGATACAAAACGACCTCGCCCTGCATCTGCAGAGCAAGGTCCCTGTCCATGCAACATTCCTGCCCTACTTGCGCAGCAGGTTCTTGAATTCTTTGATAGACCGCACGCCGGGAAATTCCCGTTCAAAGTCCTTGCGCTTCTGTGGACTGAGTGTGAAAGAGGTCTTGAGCGACTCCACTGCGTCGAAGGTGCGGTTAAGCACCAGCAACACTTTTGCCCGGAGGTAGAACGCATCTGCGGAGTGAGAGTTGGCTTCGATGGACTGGTCAAAGGCCTTGAGTGCCTGGCGGAAATAGCCCAGCTCAAAGAGCGTTTCGCCGTAGTCCAGCCACGCCTCGAAGTTCTTCGGTTCAAGGCGTGTGACCATCCGGTAGCTGACCAGCGATTCCCGGACCTTCCCCATGTTATACAGCAGATCGGCCTTCGCGTACCAGAGTTCCGGATAGTCCCGGCAGATCTCGATTGCCTTGTTGTAGTCGGCCAGCGCCTTCCGGTTGTCTTCCAGCGCATCGTAACAGCTTCCCCGCCCGAAATAGGATTCGTAGTGTGTGGGGTCAAGTCTGACCGACTGCGAGAAGCACTGGATGGCATCCCGGTATTCACCCAGCTCCTCGAAGGCATTGCCGAGGTTATGCCAGGCCGGGAGGTCTTTCGGCTCGAGGCGCAGAGTTTCCCGGTAGCTCAGCACCGCATCATGCAGGCGGCCGAGATTCGCGTAGGCATTGCCCTTGTTGTACCAGGCGGCGGGGAAGCCTTCATGGATCGCCAGGGCGAGATCGTAGCTTTCAAGGGCTTTGTGGTACTGGCCGATGCGGCTCAGCACGATCCCTCTGTTGTACCAGGCGTTATAATTGTAAGGATCCCGGTCCAGGTGTTCGTCATAGCACCGGAGCGAATCTTCAAGCTGATCCAGGTAGTCGTAGCAGTATCCGAGTTCATACCAGGCTTCCCGGTGGTCGGGGTCACCCTCCAGGATGAACTGGAAGATCTGGGCGGCCTCTTCGTATTTCTCCATCTTCTCGAGTGTCACGGCCTTGTTAAACAGTGCGTCTTCATGGGCCGGTTCTATCTCGAGTGCGCGTTCGAAGCTGCCCAGGGCCTCCTCAAGCCGTCCCAGGTCATCGAACGTGATGCCGCGGTTAACAAGGATTTCGGGGTCCACGGGGTTCAGGCCAAGCGCAGTCTCGAGGGCCGCGAGGGCCTCTTCGTACCTGTAGAGGTTGCTCAGAACGAGCCCCTTCTTCTGCCAGGCGTCCGCGCTGTACGGGACAAAGGTGAGGAGCCGTTCCACCATCCGGAGCGCTTCGTCGTACCGCTCATGATCGAAGAAATAGTTCACCAGCTCCTCCAGCGCTTCGATGCTGGTGATCTCGGAGGCGCTGTCGCCGTACAGGTCCTTGAATTTCTTCAATTCATCTTCAAAGCGGTCCCGTTTCCCCTCTTCGCCGTCCTCGTCATCGAAACCGCTGAAATCCAGTTTGCTCATTACTGCTCCGTTGGACCCTCGTTCAACCTCAATAAATCAAAAAAGCGGGGGAAGTCAAGCGATTGATTTTGAGGGGGGTAGACCGTATATTTGTACCTTGGTTTTCAATGATTTCTGCTAATATTGACAGGGTGCGGGAAAGGATTGCGGCCGCCTGCATGCGTGCTGGCCGCCGGCCGGAGGATGTCACTCTCGTGGCGGTGACCAAGACGTTCCCGCCCGACCGGGTCCGCGAAGCCGTCAGGGCTGGGGTCTGCGATATCGGGGAGAATTACGTTCAGGAGCTGCTGTCCAAGCGCGAGGCGCTTGCGGAAGAGCCTGTGCGGTGGCACTTTATCGGGCACCTGCAGTCGAACAAGGTCCGGTATCTTGCTGACTGGGTGACGATGGTACAGGCGCTGGAAAGTGTATCGCTTGCGCGGGAACTCGATGCCCGCGCCGCACGGGCGGGTCGCACGATCGACGCTCTTGTAGAGGTCAATACAACCGGTGAGGCGTCGAAATATGGCGTTGCCCCGGATCAGGTCCTCCCCTTTGTCCGGTCACTGGAGGAGTTCAAGGGAATTCGCATACGCGGGTTGATGACGATCGGACCGTTTCTCCCGGATCCGGAAGGATCACGGCCGATGTTCCGGCTTCTCCGTGAACTCCGGGAGACCCTGAGTCGCCACCGCCAGCAGAACCTGGACCCCGTCCACCTTTCGATGGGAATGACCGGAGACTTTGAAGTGGCTGTTGAGGAAGGCGCGACACTGCTCAGAATCGGCACCGCGTTGTTTGGCTCCCGGCCCAGAAAGAGCTGAGGGGATATCCCGGTACACCGGAGAATGATACTATGAAACTGACACCACTCGACATCCGCAGGCAGGAATTCAAACGCGTCATGCGCGGTTATGACCCCGTGGAAATCGACACGTTCATGGAGATGACTGCAAACGAGTTTGAAGAACTGCTGAAATCACAAAAAGATATGCGCGACCGGGTCATTGAGCTTGAAGTCCAGCTCAAGGACTACCGGCAGATTGAGAAGACGCTGCAGCAGACACTGTTGCAGGCGCAGGAGACCACCGGGAAGACCTACGAAACCGCACGGAAGGAGGCGGAGCTGATCACCCGCGATGCCGAACAGAAAGCGGCAGGCATCATCGCCCAGGCGCATCTCGACCTTTCCCAGTTGAAGAGAGAGCTCCAGGAACTCGCGACCCGGAAAGAAGCCCTGGTGCATCAGCTGCGCGTCATCCTGAATGCAGAACTGGATCTTCTGAAGACGCTTGAACATGGGACCGCCGAAGGACTCAGAGAGCCCTCTCCGGCAGGAACCGGCAAGGCGGCGATTGATCTGGAACGTGTAGCACGGACACTTGACCATGACTGATTTACGGACACAGAGGGACGAAGC
>JAGDMJ010000500.1 GCA_017860555.1 Bacteroidota bacterium | reverse complement strand
CGGTCGATGCCAGCAGCGCGGGTGGTGAAATCTACGCGGAGATCATTCCCTCCGGGAAGGGAAAAAGCAGGCTCACCACCGCGGGAGGCAACGTCACGCTCTTGCTGCCTGAGAATGCAAAAGCCTCGATCGAGGCGCGCATCCGCATCCAGAGACATTGGCGTGGTCAGCATGAAGACTTTTCGATTCAATCGGACTTCACTGCCGATAAGACGACTGAGAACAAGGATGAGATCCTTGCACGCTACACCCTGAATGGCGGTGGAGAGCAAATTACTCTCGAAACCGTCAACTCGGATATTCAGATCAAGAAACTCCGCAAAGGGCGGTGAAGGCCGTTTGAAAGGATGAATGAGCTTTTTGATGCCGTGGGAGGAACATGAGAGGAGAGCGTTACCTGGGTGCCAACATTTTGTGCATTGCTCTGGTTACCGGGGTTCCGGGTCTAGCCTTTTCTTCATTGCATGCTCTTCGCACGAATGAGCCGATTGTTGTGGATGGCTCTCTTTCCGAGTCCGTCTGGCGCCGACCTGGCTTCGATGATTTTCACCAACGCGAACCAAAAGCGGGTGCCCTCCCCAGCGAGCGAACCGAAGTCTGGCTGGCATACGACGACGGCGCTCTGTATGTCGCCAGCCGGATGTACGACAGCGCGCCGGAGTCGCTTACGATCAGGTTGAGCAGGCGTGATGCCAATTGGGACTCCGACCTGTTCACCTTTTTTGTTGATCCGTACCACGACCGCCGCAGCGGATTTTACTTCGCCCTTGATGCTGCCGGCACATACTATGACGGCACGCTCTATAATGACGAGTGGAGCGACAACACGTGGGACGGCGTCTGGGAGGGAAAAGTCCGGATTGACAGCCTCGGCTGGACCGCTGAAATGCGCATCCCCTACTCCCAGCTTCGCTTCCAAACCGCTGACAGCCTCGTCTGGGGAGTGAACTTTCGCCGGGAAATTGCCAGGAAAGCTGAGAGCATCTTTGTCGTCTACCAGCCAAAAGGCGGAAGCGGGTTTACCTCCCGTTTCCCGATTCTGACCGGACTGAACGGTATCCAGGCAGCCTCCCGCATTGAAGTGCTCCCGTATGTAACTGCCCGCGCCGAGTACCTCCAACATGCCCATGGAGATCCTTTCAACGACGGGGCCAAGTACGTTCCTGGTATGGGCGTTGATCTGAAAATGGGACTTGGCAGCGGCCTGACTCTTGACGGAACTATAAACCCCGATTTCGGCCAGGTGGAGGTTGACCCGGCTGTTGTGAACCTGACCGATGTTGAGACCTATTTCAATGAGAAACGCCCCTTCTTTGTGGAAGGACAGTCGATTTTCTCCCAGTTTGGCCGAGGGGGCGCGACGAATTATTGGGGCTTCAACTGGTCAAGCCCCGAGATCTTTTACAGCCGCAGGATTGGACGAGCACCGCAGGGAGGTGTCCCTTCGGCTGATTTCGCGGATATCCCGCCCGGCACCACGATCATCGGGGCGGCAAAATTGACCGGCAAGATTGGAAACAGCTGGAACGTCGGAGCCATCAATGCAGTAACCGCTCGGGAGTTTGCAGAATTGCAGACCACCGGGCTCCGCTCCAGAGCGGAGGTCGAGCCGCCTGCCTACTATGGCGTGTTCCGGGCTCAGAAGGAATTCAACGAGGCCCGCCAGGCGCTCGGCGCAATCGCAACAGTTACCGCCCGCCAACTCTCCGGATCCCGGCTGCGCGATGAGATGAACACATCGGCTCTTGTCGCAGGACTCGACGGGTGGACGTTCCTCGATAGCACCAAGACATGGGTCGTCACCGGGTGGGGAACGATGTCGCATGTCCGGGGAACCGAAACGGATATAACCAGTCTGCAAACGAACTCGCAACACTACCTGCAGAGGCCGGATGCCCGTACCCTTGGCGTGGATTCCTCGGCAACCTCAATGACTGGATTCGCGGGACGTTTGTACGTGAACAAGCAACAGGGAGACGTCGTCTTCAATGCGGCGCTCGGTGTCATCAGCCCCAGGTTTGAAAACAACGACCTTGGGTTCCTTTGGAGATCCGACATCATCAACATGCATGTGGGCACAGGACACAAATGGCCCAACCCGTCTTCCTGGTTCCACGACATGTTCCTCGCCGCAAGCGCTTTTCGATCATATAACTTCGATCGGGACATCATCTGGGAGGGCTTGTTCGGAATTTGGGAGATCACCTTCCTGAACTTCTACGAGCTGGAGATCGTCGGTGCATACAATCCGCAGACGTCAAACAACCGGCGCACCCGTGGCGGACCGATCACCCTGAACACCAGCGGATATGAGTTGGATCTCGAATTCCAGACCGACTCGCGCAAAGACTGGGTGTTCGGGGTCCGAACGTTTAGCTACAAAGATCGTTTCCTCTCCTGGTCCGTCAACGCCGACATGACATGGCGCCCTTCATCGAATCTCTCCCTGAGCATCGGCCCTGGGTTCGAGCACAGGGGCGACTACGCACAATACGTCACCACTGTCACTGACCCGCTGGCAACCGCGACGTACGGCCACCGGTACGTGATGGCCAACTTGCAGCAATCAACGGTTTCGGCGAACATCAGGCTGAACTGGACATTTACTCCGAAATTGAGCCTCCAGCTTTTTATGCAGCCGCTCATTTCAGTGGCCGACTACTCCGAGTTCAAGGAGGTGGCCCGTCCCCGCAGCCTTGATTATCTGGTGTATGGGACAGATGGTTCGACGATCACTCAGGCAGGCCAGAGTTACATCGTGGATCCGGATGGCAGCGGTCCCGCCCAGGCATTCGCCTACGGCAACCCGGATTTTAATCTCAGGTCGTTCCGAGGCAACGCCGTCCTTCGCTGGGAGTATCTCCCCGGTTCGACGTTGTACCTGGTTTGGACCCAGAGCAGGGCCGACCAAGAAGAGACAGGCAGTTTTCAGTTCAGACGGTCGTTCCGGAGGATGCTTGACGCGCAACCCGACAATATCTTCATGATCAAGTTGACGTATTGGTGGGGCTCGTAAATCCGTGGACGAC
>JAGDMJ010000014.1 GCA_017860555.1 Bacteroidota bacterium | reverse complement strand
GTTATGTCGCCCCGATCCGTCAGGTCCGGCACATGCTCGGCAACCGGCAACGTCACCAGCATACCCGGCCATTGCTTCAGCATCATCAAAACCGCGGCCGGCAACTCCTTCTCCTGTCGCACCGGATGAAGCGGCACCTCCTCGAGAGAAGGAAGAATCCTATCGTATGGGAAACGCCAGAGATTCATGCTGACACCCACACGCCCGTTCTTGTCCGAGGCACGCTTCACGTCCTCAGGCCCGGGCTTTTCGATGATGTCCAGGACCGCTCCCTTTTCATCCTTCACGATGACAGCAAAAGCCTCAACTCGTGAACGCGGAAACTTCAAAGCGTCGCGATCGTAGTCCATCATGGCGCAACCGGAGGGGTGCTCCAGCACCATCATGAATGCCCGCGCTGAATACAAGTTGTCGCTATTACATACGGTGACATGCTGCCCTTTCCAATCTCGACGAGCACGAAGTCCGCACATAAGCGCATCCGCGGTGCCCAACGGCTTCGTGCGGCCGTCAGGAATCGGTTGGACGGCAAATGAAATCCGGAGGTTTGTCAGCCTGGCTGTTCGCCCGGGGTCGGCGTAGTTTGCACGAATGGATTCGTCCCGCTCCGAGACCACGACCACCACATCCCGGTGTCCTCCCCTCCAGGCGCTGTACAAAAGATAATCCAGGAATGGACGACCTTCAGTCCCGAGCCCGATCATCGATTTGGATTTGGTGTCGGCCTCAGTGTTCAGGCGGGGGTCGAGATCAGCGGGACCGGGTCTCTTCATCCGGGACGAAATGCCGCCGGCCAGGATGACAAGGTTTGGTTCCATCAATTCACCGCTTCCCTTTTCCGCGTTAGCCCCTGGGGTTTTCCGGCGATCCAGGGGGACCGTCTTCCGCCTTTTTGGGTTCGCGGCCGGCGCTGCTTTCCCAAACCCTGTTGATGACAAAGAGAAGGACGAGGCCACTCAAAAGAAAGACCGCGAGGAGCGCTAGCGCGTACGCCGTGCGCCCGTAGAGGAAATTCCCGACCGTAAAGAGCGCCGACCAGATTACTGCGCACCCGGCGAACCATCCGAGGAGCGCGAGCGGAATGTTATCCTTTCCCCCCTTCGCCTCAACGGCGGAAATGCCGGCTGCCTCCCGGATGGGGCCCCAACCGGGACCAAACGGGCGGGCCTTCTTGTAGAATTCAATCAGGACCTTTCGGTCGGTCGGCGGACCCCAGATAGCCGTGCTGACCCAGCAGACGGTCGTGAAGGCCACCGTGGCCATCAGAGCAATGTGGCTGCTGATCCCTGCCCCGTTCTTGTTGAGAATCAGGAAGAGCACAGAAACTCCAAACGACGAGATCATCGCAACCACTTCCGCCCATGCATTGACCCGCCACCAGAACCAGCGCACGAGATAGAGCAAGCCGGTTCCGGCACCCACCTGGAGAATAATGTCAAACGTGTCCTTGGCGGTATCAAGGAGATACACCATGCCTGAGGCACAGAAGAACAGCAGAATAGTCACAAACCGGCCCGCCATGACATAGTGCTTTTCCGATTCTTCCTTTTTCAGGAAGCGGCGGTAGAAGTCATGGACAAGATACGATGCGCCCCAGTTCAGATGGGTCAGGATCGTGGAGGAGTTTGCCGCGATCAGTCCGCCCACCATCAGTCCGATGAAGCCCACCGGGAGAAACTTCAGCATGGCCGGGTAGGCGATATCATGGCCGATCAACGATGAATCAAGATGAGGAAATGCCGCCTGGATGTCGGAGAGCTGGGGATAGATGATCAGCGAGCAGAGGCCGACAAGGATCCAGGGCCAGGGACGAAGAACGTAGTGTGCAATATTAAAGAAGAGAACCGCGCCGAGGGAGTCCCTTTCCGATTTGGACGCGAGCATGCGCTGTGCGATATAACTTCCCCCTCCCGGCTCCGCCCCCGGATACCAGACCGCCCACCACTGGACGGCGATCGGCATGATGAAGACTGCCACGGCAAGGTCCCAGTTGTTGGTGAAATCTGGTAGGATGTTCAGGTAGTTGATCCCACCGGGACCGGGGAGCGCGGAGAGTTTGTCAACGAGGCCGCTCAGTCCACCGATCTGCGGAAGCTGCAACGCGAAGTATGCCGCGGCGATCACTGCTGTCATCTTGATGATGAACTGGACCATGTCGATGACGAGCACGCCCCAGAGCCCGGAATGCGTGGCAAACACCACATTCAGGACTCCCACGATCAAGAGGGTCTGCCAGCGGTCCAGGCCGAAGAGTACGCCGGCAATCTTGCAGGCCGCGAGGTTTACGGAGGCCATGATCATGCAGTTGAAGAAGAGTCCCAGATAGACCGAGCGAAACCCGCGAACGAAACCGGCTGCCTTTCCCGAATAGCGGATCTCGTAGAATTCGAGGTCAGTCATCACACCCGAACGACGCCACAGGCGGGCATAAAAGAAGACCGTCGCAACACCGGTAAGGACGAACGCCCACCAGACCCAGTTGCCCGCCACGCCGTTGCGCCGGACAATGTCCGTGACGAGGTTAGGTGTGTCGCTGCTGAAGGTCGTGGCCACCATGGAAACGCCGGCAAGCCACCAGGGGACGGACCTTCCGGAGACAAAAAACTCCGTGGTGTTCTTTCCCGCCCGTTTGCCAAAGAAAAGGGCCGGGAAAAAGCAAACGACGAGCGATGCGGCTACGATGATCCAATCGACGAGTTCTAGGTGCACGGCTACGTACCTCCCATTAGGAGTGGGACTCGAAGCTGAGTTGCCGGATTAGGGAAAAAAGAGCGGGGACGGCGCTGGTAGGATCCATCGGACAATCTTTGTGAGCGTGGATGGATTCGAACCATCGACCCTCTGCTTAAAAGGCAGATGCTCTACCCCTGAGCTACACGCCCGCAAAACGAGATTCTAAAATACGAAAAACCCCATGCATCTGCAACTGTTGAGGGACTCGGGAGACGCGATGTCACAGAGCCAGCGTGCCGCTGTGTGGACTACCGCCGCCGGAGGCGGCCGCGTCCGAAATCAGTTTCTCTGGCGTAACTCTGTCGTCCCGAAATGCCTCCCCTGAAATGCTCTTGTTCAGGGCTTCTGTTCGCGACCCGTCACCCGTCAAGGGATGGATCCCGACCAAGAATATGTCGGGATGACAAAGTCATCTAACGGGCACAGGCAAAGCCAACTGTCCATGACCACTGCCACAGGCAGTGGGTTTCTGCTGCGCACCGAATCTTCTGGAAAGCGCCTCCGGCACGAAAGAGCCCCCCTCGTGTTGCCCTCAGATCTCCCCTCTCTTTTTCCTTATCCGCTCCAACTCCCGTATCACGAGGTCAGGGTTTTCATCAAGGAAATGCCTCGACATCCTCCGCGCCCGCCTCACCTCTTCCTCCTCGATGTGTGCCACAATCAGATTCTCATCAAAAAGAGGCGCGGAAACGACGACGTCCCCTCCCGGACCAACAATCTCCGACCCGCCCCAGAAATTGACACCATCCTCGTACCCCACCCTGTTACAGAATGCAATGTAGGTGGAAAGTAACCGGGCGTACGTCTTGTGGTTTTCGGTATTCAGGGAAGCCATCTGAAGACGCTCCTCTGCACCGCTCACTCGAGTGGGACTGGCAACGAGCGCGGCGATCAGTTCCGCTCCATCCTGCGCCAGAATATACGGCAAGGATAGATGCCAGAGATCCTCACAGATGAGGACGCCGATCCGACCCAGGGACATATCGAACGCCTGGACCGAAGATCCGGGGCTGAAATAGCGGAGCTCTTCGAACATCCCGTAGGTAGGAGGGTATGTCTTGCGGTGAACCGTGCGCACGGTCCCGTTGTCGAACAGGAACGCAGCGTTGTGAAGAGCATACGACGGGCCTTCCTCCACGCCACCGGCGAGAATGGAAATGCCACGACTGGCTTTCAGAAGCGGGTCAAAGACGGAGGGCGGTTTCCGGACGTTCAGCGCGAGGTCCCAGTGCAAATCCCGCACTGAGTATCCCGTCAGGCTCAATTCAGGAAAGAGGACGAGCGCCGCCCCGGCAGCCCGCGCTTGCTCAATGAATTCCAGGTGCTTGTCAACGTTGCGCTCGAGATTCCCGAGGACTGGATCGATCTGGGCAAGGGCAAGTGTGAAGTTCATGCAGGTGGCATCATTCCGAAAGATCGAGCATCCGAATGTCCCTGATGTACGGGACCGTCTTGTCGGTCTTCATTTCCTTCAACTGCGAGATCTTCTTGTCGATTCGGAGCAAATTGTCGCGGATGATGACCAGGTACGTCCTGAGGTGATCACTATCATGGCTGTCGACCAGCGCGTCCACCCCTGACCGCATGCGGTCGAGCGGAAGCCGGATCTCTTGTGTGATCTTCAAGACCATCTCCTGGATGGCCTCCAGCCGTTTCTGCGTGATCTCGAGCGCTGTAAGTTGGGCTCGCAGCCGCCGGCGCTCGATGACGTTCAAGATTGTTTTGGGAAGGACCGGCGTTGAGACCTCCTCCTTCACCAGATAGTCCTCCACGCCAAGCTTCATCACCTCAACGGCAAGGTCGAAGTCCTTGTTCACCGTGAGGAAGATCACCGGGACAGAGACGCCCATCTGCTGGATCGCGCGGGTGATCTCCAGGCCATTCTGCCCCGGGAGAAAATAGTCCATCAGGATGACATCGAACGCCGTATTGGCCCCAAGCTCCGCAAGGGCCGCCTGCCCGTTCTCCTTCCACAGCACGGTGAAGCGCTCCGGCTCATGCTTCCGCAGGAAGAGCTCAACCAGGTTCGCGAAATCCCGGTTGTCTTCGATCAGGAGGACATTTATGGGGTGCTGCTCATCCATGCTTACTTGGGAACTGTAAAGAAAAACGTGGTACCCTTCTCCACTTCGGACTCCACCCAGATCCTGCCGTGGTGTCGTTCGACGATCTTCTTCACGATCGTCAACCCTGCACCGGTGCCGCGGTACTCTTCGCTCCGGTGCAGCCGCTGGAAGACCACAAAGATCTTCTCGAAATGCCGGGGCTCGATCCCGATGCCGTTGTCTGCCACCGAGAAGACGAATTCCTTGTCCTCTTCCTTCACGCCGATCTCAACACGGGGCTCCGGCCCCGCGTTGAACTTGATGGCATTGGAGATCAGGTTGCGGAAGACCATGCCGAGCTGCATGCCATCGTACGTCACATCAGGGAGGTGGTCCGGCACGATCACCACCGCGTTCTTCTCCCTGATGGTAAACTCGAAATCATGAACCACATCCGCCATGATCCTCTTGACGGAAACGGCGTGAGGAGCTTCCGCAAGGCGCCCCACGCGCGAGAGCGTGAGCAAGTCGTCGATCAGGCTCTTCATGCGCACCGTCGACTGCACGACGGCCGAGAGATACGCCTTCCCCTCCTGATCGATCCGTTCCTGATACTCCTTGAGCACGATCTTGCTGTACCCCTCGATCGTGATCAATGGTTCCTTCAGATCGTGCGAGACAACGTAGGTGAAGTCGTCCAACTCCTTGTTGCGGTTCTCGATCTCATGGGACTTCGCCACCGTGTCCTCATAGAGGACTGCACGATCAATGGCGATTCCCGTCAAATTAGCAATACTTTCCAAGAGACGCAAGTGAGTCTCATTGTAGCTGTACGCGGGTTTCTTGCAGACGCTCAGGACGCCCAGGATCTTTTCCTTGGAGAGCACCGGGACCGCCATGATGGAGCCTGTCTCTTCCGTGTTACCGATGTATGATGCTCGCCGCAACACGACCATCTGAATGGAATCATGCAGGTCTTTCTCCGCGTGTCGGGGCGCGTCAGCCGTCTCCGGGCCAACGGTGAACACCCGCTCGAAGCGGCCGGCATCCTCGTGGAAGAGATCGTACGTGAAGAGGTCAAAGGAAATCGCCTTCGCCGCTTCTCCATGGACCACCTCCAGCACGCTCCTGGTATCGATCGCCCCGCTGAGTCCTTTGCCGAGCTCGTAGAGCGAGGTGATACGCTGCACCTGCGCCTGGATCTCCGCATAGAGCTGCGCGTTTTCAATTGCCGCCCCGAGCTGGCTCCCGATCAAAGCAAGGAAGGATTCCTGCTCCTGCGTGAACGGATGGTCGCGCCCAAACCCCACACCCAGTGTCCCGAGCACGCGTTCCTTGGAGAGGAGTGGAAAGGCCATGAAGCTTTGCGTCGTCAGCGATTCCAGGACATGCCTCCCGGCGTGGGTCAGGCGCCGGTCAAGCGAGGGATGGTCCTTGATCAGAAGCGGCCGACGCTGGGAGATGACTTTCCCGAAGGCGCTTGCCGACTCATCAAGCTCCCTGACCTCAACTGCAAGGTTCTCCGGCAGGCCCACGGAGCGCGCGAGGTGCAGTTTTCCGGCTTGCACATCACGCAGATAGCAGAGAACCAGTTCGGCGCCGGCGATATCTTTGATGGATTCCAGCGCTATGCTCAGCACGTCGTCGATGTTCAACGACTTGGTAATCGAGGTATTCACGGTGTTCAACGCGAGCAGCTCCCGGTTGCGCTGCTTGATCTGCGCTTCGGTCTTCTTGCTCTCGGTGATATCGGTGATCGTGAACACCAGGCCGGTCACTTTTTCGCCGATAAGCATTGGGGTCACGGTGAGCTGGAAGGTCCGTGCTGCCGCTTCACTCCCAAGATTGAATTCACGGGTGACATATTCCACCGTCTGTCCGAAGAGCCCGGGCACGACATCGCGGAGATTGTCCCAGAGGCCGGGAACGAGCAGGATCTCCTCGGCCCCCCTGCCGATGATCGAAGCCTCCTCATTGCTTTCCAATCCGAGGAGTCCGGCAAATTCTTTCCACGCTTTGTTCGCCTCACTGACGCGGAGCCCGTGGTCCACGGTGAGGACCACGCTGTCGATGGAATTGAGGAGGGTGTGGATGTATTTGCTGTCGTCGCTCACACGCTGGAACAGCAACGAGCGGTCGATCAATGCTCCGATCTGATCGGCGATCGGCTGCAGGATGGCAAGTTCGCTACCGCTGAAGACATTCTCCGCAACCGTCGCCACGTTGAAGGCGCCCAGGATCCGGTCATTCAGGATGATCGGAATGCTGATCAATGATCTTAGCTCCCGAAGCGGCGTCCAGAGGTCCGAAGAGAAGCGGTGATCGGAACTGATATTCCCCACCACCACCGGCTGTTTCGCCGCGATGGCCACGCCCGAGATCGAGCGGTCGAGGGGGACGACCTCGCCGACGGGCACTTCCGGCCTCCCGGGGCTCACGCTCCCGAACAGGCGAACGTGTTGCTGGTCTTCCGTCAGGAGCGAGACGGCGATCAAGTCATAGGTAAGTAGGTTCAGGACCTCCACGGCGATGATATCGAAGATGGTCTCGAAATCGACCGTGGTATTCGCCTTGCTGATGATCCGGTTCAGCATTTCGATCTGCCGGTTCTTGGCAGACAGTTCGTTGGCGAGTTGTTTCCGCTCGGAGATATCGCGGGCAAGATTCAACATGGCCATCGGCTCACCCGTCGCCGTCCGCAGCAAGGTGGTGTTCAAGCTGATCGACACCTTGTGGCCGTCCTTCCGCTTCCAGGTCATGTCGAAATCGCGCAGCGATTTCTTCTCCCGCAACGCGGCAATCCACGCAACGAAGTTCGCCATCTCTTCGTCGACGATCCACGGGTACGGGAAATCGATCCGCAATACCTCACCGCGCGGATACCCGGTGATGTGGGAAAACTCCCTGTTCACTTCCCAGATCTTCCCCTGCAAATCCGAAATCATGAGCGCGTCGCCCATACCGTCGATAACATTGCGCAGGGTCTCTTCCGATTCGCGGAGTTCGTGTTCAAGGTTCCTCCTGCCCGTGACGTCCGTGACCGTGCCCGCGACCCCAACGACAGCGCCGTTCGCGTCGAGCAGCGGGGAACAGCGCCCCCAGAGATATCGGATTTCATTCTCGCGCGCAAATGAGAGATCATCCTGGCTTACCTGTTCTCCCGCCAGGGCACGGTCCAGGAGACCGCGCAAGACTTCCACCGGATGGCCGGAGGGCAGTTCGGAAGCTTTCTTGCCGACCACCTCATCCCGGAGCACACCCGTTAATTCCACCATTGCGTTGTTCCAGACAGTGAACCGGAGATCCCCGTCCAGAACAAGCACTCCCTCCTGGATGCTCTCCACGACGTCCTGAGCAAGGCCAGGCGCGCCGGGACCGCCGGCGCTTTTGTCCATCCGCTCGGTCACGTCCGAAAGGACACCGTTGATCGACAGGACGGCTCCGTTGCCGTCCCGCAAGTAGCGATACGCATCCCGTATCCAGCGATACGACGCCTTGCCTTTGGGAAGAAACCGGTAGAACATCTCGTGCCTGTCGACTCCGAGGTGCTGTTTCGAGATCCGCTCGGAGTATTTCGCCCGGTCGTCAGGATGGAGCGAATTTCGCCAGAGCTCCGGATTCCTCATGAAGGCTTCCACTTTGAAGCCGGTCAGCTCTTCCGCTTGCGGTGACATGGAAATATACGCGCCCGACGGGGAAGCAACGTACAGGGGGTCGGGAACACCTTCGAAAGCGGAGCGGAAGCGCAGTTCGGCGTCGGCGGTGCGTTGGTAGGTGGTGGCGTTGCGCAGCATGCCACCCAGAACTTTTCCAAGGGCAGGCAGCAGTGTGCGCCCGAAATCCTCGGCATCGTGACGCCGTGCAGAACAGAGGAGCAGTATCCCCTCGAGCTGTTCGCCGGCGACGAGTGGCAGATAGATGACCGTAGCGAAATGTTCCGCCTCGAACAGCGATTTGTACGGAAGATGGGCGGGGTAATCCTGCATGTTCAGAATCTGCGGCTCCAGCGTTCTCGCGATGAAGCCTGTGACCCCTTCCTGTGTGCTCTGCGTGCCAAGAGCCTTGAGGGCGTTCTCGTTCAGAGCGCGCTGCCCGGCAAGAGCGAGAGTTGTCTCGTCACCTGCCGGGAGATAGATGCCTCCGGCCTCAAAGCCCAGGGCTTTCAGGGAGGCATCCAACACGGCGGGTGCCAGTGCCGATGGATCGAGGATGTGACGGACACTGTCCTGGATCCGCTCCACCACTTCTGCGTCGTCCAGCCGACGGCGCACTTCTGCGGTGGACTTCAGCGTTCCCCCGATATCCCGACAGGACAGAAGCAGGGCGGATTGTCCCTCGTAGTCCACCGTGGCACAGGTTGCGTCAACCCTCGTCTGCGGCCCTTCTTTCCGTAGCGCGGAAAACTCGAAGGAAATCACTTCCCCGGGCGCAGGAGCGGCCGCGGTAAGCTTGTTCATCACCCCTTTCCGGTCGCGTGAGGCAATGGAAACCGATATCTCGCGCCCCACGAGTTCGTCCGACGTCGCGTATCCAAGCAGTGCCACGAACCCGCGATTGACAAAGAGGTAACGCCCTTCACGGAGAACGGCAAGGGCGACAGCATTGCTTTCCACAAGCCCCTTGAAATTGAGCGCGTTGTCCTCATGCTGCCTGATCGCCTTCAGGAATTCCGTGGTCTCGGCAAACGTCAGGCAGACTTCGGTCTTCTCGTCGGATGTGGCGGCGTCGATCGTCAGATCGACATCCATCCGGGTGCCATCGGGGGCACGAAGCCGGACGCTCCGCTTTTCTGTGAACGGGGGCTCGTTCTGATCGAGCATCCGGACGAGATCGCGAGCAACGTCCTGGTTCTGCTTACCGAAGAACTGGAGGAGCGTCGGCGCGCCTTCGTCGACGGCCACCCAGGGGAACATCCGGCGCAGTGCCTGATTGGCGGAGACCAGTTTTTTCCCCGCGAAGAGTGCTTGCGGGAAAGGCACGGCATTCACCCTGGCCCGGAGTTCCTCTCTTTCCGTGAGAAGCAGATCGCGTTCGCGCGTGTCGGTCGTAACGTCCCGCAGCGTAGCAATGATCTGCCCATACCCAGCGTTTGACACGCTGACGGCAACAGTGACTTCCCTGCCACTCTTCCGCCTGAGCACGACATCCAGGGCAGTCCTGCCCTTCCTGCGCAACATCAGGAGGGCCCGTAAAACGGCGCGGTATGATCTCGGCGCGACGAGGGTTCGCATGGGAACGGAGCGAAGCTCGGCGTCGGGATATCCAAGGATCTCGCATGCCCGTTCATTGAGATCCCGGTAGGTCCCTTTGAGATCAAACAGAACTATCCCGTCCCCGGCAGACCCAAAGGCACGACGGTACGGTTCCTGAAGCAGGTCGACCGGTTGACCCTCGGGTCCCATCGCCGGCACCGAAGGCTCTTCGAGCCTGATGGTCGTTCCATCCGATATCACCCGGTGCGGGAGGAAAAACTCTGGAGTGAAGATGCCTTTCGCCGAGAAGAATTGCAGAAGCGTGGTGGATCCGGCAGTGCTTGCAGACCCAAAGAACTCGACGTCATCTTTGATGCCTGCCCAGGCCTCATCGGGAATCCGCCCCCGTTCGAACATCCAGATGCTGCGCGCACGGGATTGCCGGAGCAGCCGGGAGACCTTCTCGAAGAACTCTCGCAGGTGGGCGGGCTTCTTTTCCCACGCACCGAAGGGGCATCCCCCGTACACAAGCAGTGTGTGCACGCCGGCATGTCGACGGACCCTTGCGAGTGCTTCATTCAGGCTCTTCGTCCCCCAAAGAGTGATGATCCGCGGCGATGGAACCTGAGAGTCGGACTCACCCGTGAGGAAGGCACTCTTCTGGGGATGCGACAGGGCTTGCGCCATCGCCGTGCTGAATGCCCGCAGGAGATTGCCTCCCGGCGGAAGTGCCAGGACAAGACGATCTCCGGGCTTGAGGAGCGCCTGGAGATCGTTCACTGATGCCAATGACGGAAACGCTGATTTTTCAGAATTGCCCATTGATTCAAGTGCGTCGTCGCTGCAAATCCTATCGGACGTTTTACGTCTGAATTCGGATTCCGGGGGGGAAGGGAGCCCCTACCAGCTTCCGCTCGCGCCTCCCCCACCAAATGAACCACCGCCACCGGAGAAGCCACCACCGCCAAAGCCGCCGCCTCCGGAGCGGCCACCCCCGAACCCGCCGCCTCCAAATCCTCCTCCGCCGAAGAACGGCCCTCCTCCCCAGGAACTCCTTTTTCCTCCGAGCAGTCCGCCTCGCCGCCGGGAGGCGCCGCGCATGATCAAAAAGAGAACCAGCAGGACGATCAAGAGGGGAAGAATCCCGATGGGTGAGTCCTCCTTCTTTTTCTTCTCTCCTTTGTATTCTCCTTTGGTCGCGGCCATCATTGCATCGACCGCCGCGCCGATCCCCTCGTAGAACTCTCCGATCCTGAAATGCGGCCCAAGCTCATTCCGGACGATCTGTCCCGCGGTGATGTCGGGAAGCGCTCCCTCGAGCCCATAGCCGACCTCGATGCGGGCGCGCCGGTCGTCCTTCGCGATGAACAGCAGCGCGCCGTTGTCACGCCCTTTCACTCCGATCCGGTTCGCTTCGGCGACCCGCATGGAATAGTCCTCGAGGGAACCGGAGCCGAGAGTGGAGAGCATCAGCACGACGATCTGGTTGGAGGTGCTGTCCTCAAACGCGCGGAGCCGCGCGTCAAGTGTCTCTATCTGCTGCGGCGTCAGCGTTCCGGTCAGGTCCGTGACGTGCCGCATCAGTGTCGGCACCGCCGGTTCCTGTTCCTGCGCCAGGACCACCGCAGTGAGCAGAAGGGCTGCCATGGCAACGGCGAGAAGTGAACGCCCCGGATGCGTCAAAACTTGACTTCCGGCACGGTGTCGGCACCTTCTTTGGCCTTGAAGTACTGCTTTTCGCGGAAGCCCGTGAAGCCAGCGATCAAGGAAGCCGGAAATTTCCGGATCGTCGTGTTATATGTTTGCACCGTTTGATTGTATCGTTGCCGTTCTACCGTGATCCTGTTCTCGGTACCTTCGAGTTGCGTCTGCAGAGCCAGGAAGTTCTCGTTCGACTTCAGGTTGGGGTAATTCTCCGCAACAGCCAGGAGGCGTGAGAGAGCGCCCGACAGTTGATCCTGCGCCGCTTGAAATCTGGAGAAGGCCTCGGGATCTTCCAGCACATCCTTGGTTACCGTAATCTGGCCCACTCGGGCGCGCGCCTCGGTAACTCCCAGGAGCACGTCCTTTTCCTGTTGAGCGAATCCTTTCACCGTGTTCACGAGATTCGGTATGAGGTCCGCCCGACGTTGATACTGGCTCTCCACCTGGCTCCAGGAAGAGCGCACACTCTCGTCCAGTCCGACGAGGGAATTATACACTCCCATGCCCCACATAACCAGGCCGATTGCGATCACTCCAATCACAACCAGGCCAACCAGACATCCGCGTGATTTCATCGCGTCTCCTTCTTGGTGAAAATGCTTTGAGGAAAGATGGAAGAAAGTTCGGACATCCGGCTCTTCACCGCCTCCGCTGCACCTCCCGAAAGGGTCGTGAGCTTCCATCCCTCCAGCCGGATCGGGATGAATCGATAGTCCACAGAGTGCTCCCCCAGCGCGATCTCAAAGAGTCCTGTGTCGTATGAGTCTCTCGAGTTGCCGCCAAAGACGAAGTTGCCGAGCGAATAGACGATGACCCCTGATTTGTAGAGCTCAATTCCCTGTAACACATGGGGGTGATGGCCAATCACGGCGTCAGCCCCTCCATCGATCAAGGCACGCGCGAACTGAATCTGGCCGGCATCAGGAATTGTGGCTTTCTCCGTTCCCCAGTGAAGATTGACAATAACATAGTCGACGGAGTCCCGCTTCCGGAGCGTTTCAATGTCCTGCAGTATGACCGGAAGTCTCCTTGAAACAACGCCGGGATTCTCGCCGGACGCGACGGGCGCTTCGCCACCGCCATAGTATCCCTGAAAACCGATCCTTCGGGTTCCGACCTGCACGATGACGGGCGTTGCCGCTTCCTGTGCGTTCCGCCCGGCCCCTACATGCCAGATCCCCGCCGAATCAAGATACGAAATTGTGTCGAAAAGTCCTTCCTCTCCGTAGTCGTAAATGTGGTTGTTGGCGATGTTCACAATATCGATTCCAGAGCGGTCGAGCGCGCCTACGAAGGCAGGGTTCATCCTGAAATTGAAAGGTTTCTTGACTTTTGCTCCCCGGACCGTCACCGGACATTCAAGATTTACCACGGAGAGATCGGCCTCATTCATGAGGTCGAAGCCGGAGAAGGCTGAATCGCCGTTTTCACCGACTGCCTGTTCATAGTGAGCCGCAAGCAGGCAGTCGCCCCCAAAGAGGAGCGCATACGTGCCCGTGGAGGCACTATCCGGGTCAGTGATGGGAGCAAAAAGGAGAGCCGCAGAGAGAGAGACGGTCAACATAGTCCAGTCCGCCGGGGAACATCCCCTGATAATGAAAAAGGAAGCCCGAAAGGGGGCTTCCTTTTCGAGCAATGGAAAAACGTACTTACAAGGGGAACTTGTATCCCACACGAAGACCGATGCTGCCCGCGGAACCGGTGCTCGCAATCAGGAAGTAGTTGATGCTGGCATCCAGCGAGCCCTTGCTCATGGGGTATTCCATCCCGACCGATGGAGAGAACACGAAATCGGTGGAGGAAGCACTGGTTTCCGGAGTACCGCCAACTGTTCCAAACCCCGGAATTGTGTAACCCGGTATCGCCGGGACAGTGTACGACCCGAAGAAAAGACCGATTTCAACCTGGCCGTACCATTGAATGGTGTTGGCCTTCTGAGGCATGAAGAAGTACTTGCCCCCAACGAGGAAGGGAACGCCTTTGTAGCTGCCAGTGGAGATCGTATGACCTTCCTCGGTGATATCTTTCCCACCCCAGACCAGGTAGCCAAGCTTAGCAGTACCGAACAACTGGGGCATAAATAAATACTCCCCTTGAACCGTTCCGCCAAAGCCGACTCCGTGACCGTCTGAGAACGAGCCCAACGGGAGCTCGACGTTCGCCCCGATGTTCAGGTGCAGCTTGCTCTGTGCATTTGCAGGAGCCGCAATCGCCATAACCAACGTCATAACAACCAGTCCCATCAACAGTTTCTTCATGTGTGACACTCCAAGATGTGGTTATAATTCGATTTTGTTACTGGACCTTCGTTGTCCGCCGTGGAGAGTATAGTAAAAAGCAAACAGATTGTCAAGGAAAGATGAAGATTGGAAGCCCTGGGCAAGAAAAGGCAGTGACGCGGGACACACTGAACGCATTGTGCAGCGGTCAATTCGGCGACCGCTGTCCCCATAAAGGTCAAAAGGACGCCCCTTCATCTCAAAGGTCAAATAGAACACCGAAACGAATACCAAGAGAATTCGCATCGGCTATACCGATCCACCGAACACTCAGATCGAACGCAGCCTTGTTGGAGAAGTAGCCCAATAGTCCAAGCTGGGGCTGCCATGTAAATTCCGTCGAAGAAGCCTCAATAGACGGGACGTGTACTCCAAAGACCTCACCTCCGGGGGTGGACATCGTGAAAGAAGTGATCCCTATGTCGAACGCTCCATAGAACCGCAGCGTTCCCGGCATGAAATAATACTTCAAACCGGCCACAACCGGGATCATGCTGCCGTTCTCCAGGGTGACACCTTCGATTTCTTTTCCCGTCAGGCTGATGTACCCTGCAGTGAGCATGCCAGAGAGGTTCGGGGTGAAAGCATATTCCCCTCTCACAGTTCCGCCGTAGCCGAGGCTGTATGCGTCCTTAAATCCTTCACTCACCGGCAGGACAAATTCCGCGCCTGCGCCGAGCGAGAACTGGCCCGCGGTGTTCTTGCCAGTCCCGTACGTTGATGTCTGCGCCATGCCAATTGCCGGTAGCAACAGCAAGAGCAACAATTTCTTCATAATCTCCTCATTCTGTTCATACTGAAATGGTGCCTGCATTTTGTCAACACGAGGCCAAAAACCATTGTTCCCCGCCAGCCAACGATAAAGTATGGAGGTGACAAAAAAAGGGAACCGATCGGTTCCCTCCTTTTGGTACTCTCTCCGCTGGCTGAAATCAGATATGGTACATTCCGCCGAGCTGTATCATAAACCCTCTGGTCTTCCAAGTCTGGGACACGACCTGCTGGCCGGGAACCACCTGGATCGCAGAATCGTCGTAGAGATTGCTAAGGCCCAGCACATAGCGGACATCCATGAAAACTCCAAACTTCGGTGTGATAAGATACTCCGCACCCCCTCCGAACTGAAGTGAGAAATCCATGCCCCCCACCTGGGACCCGCCAGGATTGCTCTTCAGGTCGATATCCTGGACGGGCTGTCCCGGAATCTCGGTCACGGAACTCGCACTCAAAGTAATGCCAAGACTTGGCCCGACAAAAGCGTATGGCCGAATATTACCCGTGAGGAATTTTGCCTTGAAGAGGATCGGGATCTCGAGCTCGCTCAGTTTGATCGTCTGGCTTGCCTGGTCTGTGGTCCTCGTGAACTTGGCTCCCTTGCCCACGTACAGGAGATCGAGCTCGGCGCCCAACATCTTGGTGAATTCAAGTTCTGCCGCCGCACCCGCCATGAACAACGTGCGGCCTCCCTGTTCGATCTGCGGATTGTTGGGGAAGAATTCGGGATCAAAGGACATGCTCGCGAAATTCATCCCGGTCCGGACACCAACTCCGAACTTAAGTTGAGAGGATGCTCCCTCCGAAAAAGCAACTGTCAGCAAAACGGCAACAACGGAAAGCACAACAAGTCTCTGCATACCTCCTCCAGTTAGTGTGTGAATCCTTGTACCGTGAGAACAGAGAGGAAATAACGCTAGATCACATAGCGGATCCCGCTGGTGATGGCGAAATAGAAACCTGTCGTCCCGGTCAGGAACACCGGGCCAAGCTCGAGGTCCGCGGGGACATAGAGATTCTTGCCTATTTCAAACATCGCCCCGCCACCCGCCTGGATTCCAAAGTAAGGGCCGCCAGTGACAAAGAAGAGGGAAAAACCGGCATCTGCATAGGGCTTGATGGTTGATCCCGGAATGGTGAAGTACATCTTGAAATAGCTTGCCCATTGGATGGGCGTCCCCGCTTGCGTGTTAATGTTGAATTCCGTCCCGATCGCATACTTCTTGCTGAATATAACCTCACCCATGGGCCCGATCTGCAGCCCTGCCTTTGTCGAGGAGGTGCTGACATTCTGTTGTTGAAAGAAAAAGGCAAATTGCCCGAGGTCCGCACCGGTGCTGACTGTGTAGAGCGACATGCCCAACCTGCCGCCGACCAGCCATCGGGTCTGGGCATCGGCATCACTGACCATGAGGCCAAGTACAATGAGGAGAGTGGCAAAAAGTACAGGAATACGTTTCATCGAGACGTCCTCCTTGTGGGATGGGGTAGATGTAAATATGTCGTCGAATTTACTAAACAGTGCCTACTTAAGCAAGCTTCGCGCGATGACCACCCGCTGGATCTCGGAAGTCCCCTCATAGATTTCGGTGATTTTTGCGTCCCGCAGATAGCGCTCAACCAGGTATTCGCGCACGTACCCGTACCCTCCATGGATCTGGATCGCCTCCAGGGCCGACTGCACCGCCACCTTTGAAGCGAACAGCTTCGCCATTGCAGCCTCCCGGCCGAACGGTTTCCCTGCATCCTTCAAGGC
>JAGDMJ010000499.1 GCA_017860555.1 Bacteroidota bacterium | reverse complement strand
CGACGTGGCGGTGATCGCTGAGACGTACTCGTCGTCCGGGACGAGGGAAGATCCGCCCCAGCTGAATGCGCTGAAGAGAACTTCGTCGTTCTTGAAGTCAGTCGGTTTGAGAATCACCCGGATGCCGTTCGAGAGCTTCCATTCCGTGGCTCCGAGTTCTTTCCATTCCTTTCGGTCTACGATTTGTCCCGGCAACGGAACATTCGGCACAAGCGGTTCGGCGGATATCTTGTCGACATAGGGGGCAACCGACGCCTTGGTGACACTATCGATCAGCGCGGACAGTACCGTTTCGGTCGGAAGGGGTGACCCGGCTTTCTCCGGCGCACTCAGCATGACCACGCGGTTCTGCTCCGTGATCCAATTGTCAGCGATACGGTTCACTTCCTCCAGAGTGATTCCGGGCAGGAGTGTCCTGTACAATTCGTATTCGCGGGCGATGCCGGGGACGGGTTCATCCACGAGAAAATTCCTGATGTATTCCGAGGCGAACGAGGAGGATTCCGTTTTGTCGCGCTCCTCATACGCCGCCTGCATCAGGCGAAGAGCCTCTTCTTTCTGCCGTGCCAGTTCCGTCGCCGTGAACCCGTACGTGCGAACCCGTTGCGCCTCCGTCAGCATTGCGGCCAAGCCTTTCTGTACCCCCCCCTCCTTGACGACCGTCGTGAGCGAATAGAACTCCTTGGTCCGCACGAACCGGCCGTGGTACGAGTAGGCATAGAGATACGGCGGATCCGACTGCCGGGTAAGTTCGGTCAGTCGGTTCGTCAGCATTTCGTTGTACAGGCGCTCGATGATCCCACGTCGGTAATCTCGCACCAGGGTGTCCGGTTCCACGTCGTGCTTGAAATTCAGGCTGACTTCCGTCGAGCTCTCTTCCGGGTCCGTGGCAATGGCGAAGAGGGTCTCCTGATTTCCCGGCACGGGGTACGCCGGACGCTTGCGCAAATCGCTGGGTTTGGGTATCGCCGAAAAGTGTGTGGTAATCAACGCCTCAATGTGCTTTTTGTCGAAGTCGCCCACCGCCACCACGGCCATCAGGTCAGGGCGGTACCAGTCTTTGTAGAACCGGCGCAGGGTATCGTGCTTGAAGCTCTCGAGGATGTCTTTTTGTCCGATCGGAAGCCGCTCGGCATACCGAGAGTTCTTGAACACGATGGGGAGTTGCTTGTCGCGGATTCGCGCCTCAGCGCCCCGGCGAAGCCGCCATTCCTCCACGATCACACCGCGTTCCTTGTCGATCTCGTCGCCTTCGAAACTGACGAGGTGCGCCCAGTCTTCCAGGATGTCAAACCCTTTGTTCAGGATCGACGGCGTGTCTGTCGGGACCTGCAACATATAGACTGTCTCATCAAAGCTGGTGTAGGCGTTCAGATCCGCTCCGAATCGCACCCCCACCGATTCCAGGAAGTTGACCAGGTCCTGTTTGGGAAAGTTCTTTGTTCCGTTGAACGCCATGTGCTCGACAAAGTGGGCCAGCCCTTGCTGGTTGTGGTCCTCGAGAATGGAGCCGGCATTGATCACCAGCCGGAGCTCGGCGCGCTTTTCCGGCTTCCGGTTCGCGCGGATATAGTACGTTATGCCATTCGGCAGCCGTCCTTTGGTGATGACCGTGTCGAGCGGGAGCGTTGAGGACATCTCTCGCGCATCCAGGGAATCCGGGGTCGCGGAGGGCTGCACTGGCACTTGTGAAAACGCGGCGGTGACCGTCAGAGCCGCAGTGAGCATAGTGAAAAGGAATTTCTGTTTCATCGTAATCCTCCGGGTCATTTTTCGGCCGTCAGGTGCGCGAGGCTCATCCTGAGCTTCTCCAGGCTCGTCTCGAGATTCGCCTGTTTTGCGCGCTCTCGTTCCACGACGTCCCGAGGCGCACGCTGCACGAAATTCTCGTTTGTGAGTTTTCCTTTGATGCCGTTCAGCAGAGCGTTGATGCGGTCGATCTCCTTCTGGAGCCTGGCCTTTTCGAGGTTGATGTCGATGATGCCCTCCAGCGGCACGAAGAATTCCGAGCCATCGACCACGGCGCTGGCAGAGAGCGTTGGGCGCCCTCGATCCTGGATGAACGAAAGTGAGCCGACGCGTGCCAACCGTTGCAGATATCCTACGTACTGCCTGATCGTCTCTTCCGGATGCTGCGCGCTGGTCTTCATGACGAGCGGCACCTCCTTTGATGGAGGAATCCCCATTTCTCCCCGAATCGCCCTGATGGCTTCGATGCCTTTCTGGACGAATTCCATCTGGCGCTCCACATCGGTGTTGATCTGGGACCTGTCGGGCCGCACAAGCTGGCTTCGCATGATGGTCTCACCCGGCTGCCGCTTCCTGATATTCTGCCAGAGCTCCTCGGTCACAAAGGGCATCAGAGGGTGGAGGATGCGAAGGGCCGCGTCAAAGACATCAATTGCCCTGCAGACCACCGCCTGCTTTGCGGCGATCGCCTCGTCCCCGTACAGGCGCGACTTGATCATCTCGAGATACCAATCGCAGAAGTCATGCCAGAGAAAATCGTAAATGGACTTGGAGATCTTGTTGATCTCATACTCTTCCAGGGCGGCATTCAGCTCGAGGAGCGTGGAATGGAGCCGCGAGAGGATCCACCGGTCTGCCAGGTCCAGCGAGTCCAGGTTGAACTCTCCCCGCTTCGGGGTTTCGCCGACCTGGTCCCTGTTCATCAGGAGGAAGCGACCGGCATTCCAGATCTTGTTGGCGAAATTCCTGCCGATTTCGTTCTTCTCACGGGAGTACAGGATGTCCTGGCCAAGAGGGGCGAGGTAGAGGATTGTGAAGCGCACGGCATCCGCGCCGTATTCGGAGATCAGGTCGAGCGGCTCGGGGGAATTACCCAGCGATTTGGACATCTTGCGTCCCTTGTCGTCCCGCACGAGGCTCGTGAAATAAACGTCTCTGAACGGAATGTTGTCTTCAACCCGGGTGCTTCCCGTGAACGACGGCGCGAATTTCAATCCGGCCATGATCATCCGTGCCACCCAGAAGAAGATGATATCGGGGGCGGTGACGAGTGTATGGGTA
>JAGDMJ010000498.1 GCA_017860555.1 Bacteroidota bacterium | reverse complement strand
GCCGGTCTGCTTCAGGGCCTTCTCGAAATAGTTGTGGAACTGTGTTTCCATCAGGCCGTACATGCGGCGGATCTTCTGTTTCTCGCGCAGCTGCACGCCATATTCCGAGATCTTCGCGCGCCGTGTCTGGCCATGCTGCCCCGGCGGAAACGCTCTGCGCTCGACCGGGCATTTTTCCGTGAAACACTTTGTGCCCTTCAGGAACAGCTTCTGCCGCTCCCGCCGGCACAAACGACAACTTGGTGCGGTATACCTTGCCATGAATGGTTCCTCTGTTTATACTCTTCTTCTCTTCGGGGGACGGCACCCGTTATGCGGGATCGGCGTCGCATCCCGGATGCTGGTGATCTCGAGCCCCGAGACCTGCAGCGCACGGATCGCGGCTTCCCGGCCCGAGCCGGGGCCCTTCACGAACACTTCCACTTTCCTCAGCCCGAGGTCGTGCGCCGTCTTCGCCGCCGCTTCCGCGGACGTCTGCGCGGCAAACGGAGTGTTCTTCCTCGAACCCTTGAAGCCGTTCTTGCCGGCCGACGACCAGCTGATGGTGTTCCCGTACACGTCGGTGATCGTGACGATCACGTTGTTGAACGTGGCCTTCACAAAGGCCTTGCCGCTGACGTCGACCTGGATCTTTTTTCTCTTTTTTGCCGGTTCTGACGCGCCGCCGGCCTGCGGGGTGGTTTTTGCCACGGTACCCTCCTGCTATCTACTGAATAACTTCATCCTTGGACGTTCGATATACGGGATTCGACATTCCCACTGCGCGGTGAATATCCAGTATCGCATACCGAACGACGAACTCCGAAGTGCGCTGAGCCCGGGTCGGGCATCAGGTCTTCGCGGCGACCTTTTTCTTTCCGGCGACCGTCTTGCGGCGCCCTTTCCTCGTCCGTGCGTTCGTCCGCGTGCGCTGCCCGCGCACCGGGAGCCCCCGGCGATGCCGGATCCCGCGATAACAACCGATGTCCATCAATCGCTTGATGTTCATCTGCGTCTCGCTCCGGAGCGCGCCTTCCACTTTGTAGTCGGCGGTGATGATGCTGCGGATCTTGGCGACCTCTTCATCGTTCAGATCACCGATCTTCTTGTCGTAGGAGATCCCCGCCTTCTGCAAAATGTCCCGCGCCGACGTCCGCCCGATCCCGTACAGATAGGTCAGGCCGATCTCAGAACGCTTCTTTTTCGGTAGATCAATTCCAGCAATGCGAGCCAAACTGCCTCCTTCGTGCTTTAACCTTGACGCTGTTTGTGCTTGGGGTTCTTGCAGATGACCCGGACTGTCCCTTTTCTCCGGATGATCTTGCAGTTGATGCAAATCTTCTTGACTGACGATCGTACTTTCATGGTGTCATTTCCCCGAGGTTCTATTTATACCGGTACGTGATCCGGCCCTTGGTCAGGTCATACGGAGAAAGCTCCACCGTCACCTTGTCCCCCACAAGGATCTTGATGAAATTCATCCGCATCTTTCCCGAAATATGGGCAAGGACGTTGTGGCCGTTGTCGAGACTGACTTTGAACATCGCGTTCGGAAGCGTTTCGGTGATCACGCCGTCAACTTTAATGGGACCCTGTTTTGCCATACGCGTCTCAACCTTGAGCTTGCCTGGTGAGGATCTCCGCTTCTCCTTTACCCACAATGATGGTATGTTCAAAATGCGCCGACGGTTTTCCGTCGGATGTTCTCACTGTCCAGCCGTCTTCCTCCACGTGAACTCGGTACGAGCCCGCGTTGACCATCGGTTCGACCGCCAATGCCATGCCTTCCTGTAACACAATCCCGGTTCCGGCCGTACCGTAGTTGGGGATCGGCGGCTCTTCATGCAGGTGGCGGCCGATACCGTGCCCCACCAGGTCCCGCACCACGGAAAAACCTGCGCTCTCCACATGCCGCTGGACGGCGGAGGAAATATCATGCAGCCGTCGTCCCGCCCTCGCATTCTTGATTCCCGCGTAGAGCGCCTCTTCAGTCACCTTCAGCAGACGCTGTTTTTCAGGGTCGACCATCCCCACTGCAAACGTCCGCGCCCCGTCACCGTAGTATCCCCCCTTTTTCACACCGACGTCGATCGATACGATCTGTCCCTCTTCCAGCGTGGTCCCGCCGGGGATGCCGTGCACCACTTCGTCGTCCACGGAGATGCAGAGCGTTCCGGGAAACAGATTCGTCTTGTCCTGACCGTATCCCTTGAAGGCCGGGATCCCGTCACGGGATCTGATGTACTCTTCGGCCATCCGGTCCAGGTCACGGGTCACGGCACCCGGCTTGATCTCGGCCCCAACCAGTGCCAGGACCTCCGCCACGATGCGGCAACTTTCCCGCATCAACGCCACCTCCTGTCTGGATTTTACGCCGACTTTCCCCATAGCCCTCTCAGCGGAGGCGCCCCTTCATCTTTCCCGATTTCATGAAGCCATCGTAGTGACGCATGAGAAGGTGCGACTCCACCTGTTGCAGCGTATCCAGGGCGACACCCACCATGATGAGGAGGCTCGTGCCGCCAAAAAACTGCGCAAAACTCGAGACGACGCCAAACCGGACCATGAACGCCGGTAGAATGGCGATGATCGCCAGGAAGATCGAACCCGGCAGGGTGATCTTCGTCAGAATATTGTCGATGAAATCGGCCGTGTGCTTCCCGGGACGGATGCCGGGAATAAAGCCGCCCTGCTTCTGCATGTTCTCCGACACATCCTTCGGATTGAACGCGATCGCCGTGTAAAAGTAAGTGAAGAAGACGATCATCAGCCCGTAGAAGAACGAATAGGTAAAGGACGTATACTGAAAATAGCCGGAGAGGCTCTGCATGAACTCGCTCTCCGGGAAGAACGTCAGGATCGTGCTCGGGATGAACATGATGGACTGCGCGAAAATGATCGGCATGACGCCCGCCGTGTTCACGCGCAGGGGAATGTACTGGGTCACCCCGCCGTATACCTTCCTCCCGACGACCCGCTTCGCGTACTGCACCGGGATCCGGCGCGTGCCCTGCGTGACCAGCACCACGCCCGCGATGATCGCGATCATCACCCCTAT
>JAGDMJ010000013.1 GCA_017860555.1 Bacteroidota bacterium | reverse complement strand
GGCGAGCATGACGAGGTCAAATCCGTGCTTTGCCGAAAGTTCTGCCTGCTTCATGTACTGCTTTCCGCTCACCGCCGACATCAGGAACATGTCGCTCCCGCCATACTGTTCCACCATCTCTTTGATCAGTCCCAACCAGTAGGCGTAAATTCCGAGGTCTCCGCCCGAGAACTCGCCGGTATGGGCGCCCGGCACGATAGCCCTGGCCCCGGCTCGAATATAGTAGAGAGTCAACAGCCTTTGCCACTTCTCCGAGGGTTTCTTCCTCTTGTCGAGTGCAAGTGGACTTGGCACCCATACGCCGCCTCTCTCGAGTTTCGCAAGTTGTTCTTCGCTGAGTCTCTTCATGAGTATCCTTTTTTTGCACTCGTTTCAAGTCAAAGGAGTTTCTTCATATACTCCACGTACTGCGGGAAGGCGACTTCCGGTTCGGGGATCTCGGGATGCCAGCGCTTCTCCCATTCCAACGACAAATACCCGCTGTAGCTGCCGCCCTTCAAGACCTCATAGATCTCCTGATGCGGCAGGTCCCCATCGCCCATCAACACGGGCTCGAACCCATGCTTGGCCCTGGGGTTTCTCTTCGAGTCCTTCCAATGGGTGTGGCGAACCCAGGCGCCGGTTTCTCTCCAGGTCGTTGCCGGGGCTTCACCCAGAAACATGAACGGATGGTTGACATCCCAGAGCAACCCGATGGCATCGCTGGATACGGCGGTCATCAGTGACTTCATGTGATCCGCACGCATCCAATCATCATGCGTCTCAACGAGGATTGCTATGCCCGCATCCCTGGCAATGTCCGCCATTTTCGACAGCTCAGTGATGGCTGTCTCGAGGGCTGATTGGCGGGGGACGGAACCGATGCTGCCGCCAAAGATGCGAATGTATGGTGTCTCAAAGGCGACGCAGAGCTCGGCATAACGTGTCAGCTCATCGAGAGATTTCTCGCTACTGCCGGTATCAGAATTGCTCAGCATCACGGAACTGGAAAAACAGGCGATTTCCACATCGTTGTCCCGTAGCTGCCGAAGGGTCGGAGTCGCACCGGTGGTAAACTCGGCTCGTCTGGTGATGTCGAGGTCGTCCTGCAGTCCACGGACCTCTACGCCTTGAAATCCATAGGAACCGGCTGATCGGATGATTTTGTCCAGCGTCCAGCGTGGGCAGCCAAGTGTGGAGAATGCGAGTTTCATAATGTGGGGACGTGGGGAATGGCACGGAATAAACGGAAGTGCTTATCACGGGTGAATATTAAGGAATCTACATTCTAAAACCAAGATAAAATGCCAGCGGTCACTGTGCGGCACCGACGCACCCGAAGAACGCTTCTGCCCGTAGAAGTCTCCCACTTTCCATTAGGATCCTTTCGAGTCGAAATCGTATTCCTGTGCGGCATATTGTCTCGTTAAATGTTTCGAGAGGATCATAGCCAAGCCCATGACCAGAAGCAGCCCGCTGATGCCGAGATTGACGCCAATGTTAGTCCGGGCGACTGGTGCGACCAGAATCGCCAGCGAGAGTACGCCCAGTCCCACCGACATCCATCCGACCAGCGGGAAAATATTTTTCTCCCTGGCCCCGGCCGCCATGACTTCCTTCGCCACATCCACAGGTTTCCCCAGTTTTTCAAAGAAGGCGATCACTTCATGTTGTGAAGTTCTCAGGTCCCTGCCGAACAAGGCTGCAAACTTGACGCTCAACAGAAAGAACGCCACCCCCGAGAGCAACAACCAGAAATGCGCGGAGAGCGGCAATTCTGTCACTCCAGCCTGCAATACAGCAGCAAGAGTGCCCGGCGAGAGCCCCGGATTGTTATTGGCGATCAGGAAGAAGAGATATACAACCACGCTCAGCAGCAGGCTGAAACCCACGGCGTATGACCTGCGTGAATTATGCAGCCTTCCCAGCGGATTGGAGATCACGATGAACAGCAACGTGATAGCCACTGTGATCAGGAATTGTTGGCCCAGCGAATACTGAAGAGCAAAACGGGCGAGCGACGCTGTCAGTACTCCTGCCATGACGGACGCCATGGCAGACCAGCGCGAGATTCTCTTTGTCATGATACCAAGGAGCATTGGGATGGCACTGGGAACGCCGGTGAGGCCGAAGAAGATATTGCTGAAGGAGAAAACGCCGTAGTCGCTGTGAATGATGACCAACGCAAGCGCGATTGCGATAAGTGCGAATGCGGAAACGGCGATCCGGCCGACCAAAAGCGTTTCCTTTTCAGTGGCATCCGGCTTGAAGCGATTTTTGTAGAGATCCACCGAGATGATTGACGACACCGTGTTCCAGACGCCGCTCATCGATGACATCGAGGCCGCCATCATGGCAGAAAGGAAGAACCCCACAATGCCGGCGGGCATATAGCGCAGCACCACCGCAATGAAGATGTTCTCTTCAGCTTTGGTGATTCCGGCAAAATAGTCGAGCAGAGTGATGTCCGGCCAGAGGACTTTGCCCACGAGAGGGGGGACGCCGAAGAGAAGCGGTGCCGTCAAGAAGAGGATGAACGTCAGCCAGCCGACCTTCATGGCCTCCTTCTCGTCGCGCACGCTGTAATAACGCTGGGCTTTGTCGCCGACGGCGTTACCAAACATGTTTGCCGCAATGAGTCCAAGGAGATACCAATGGTCGTAGAGGGTGCCGTCGGGCAGAACATGTTGAAAGCTCAGCGGCGGGATCTGCTGGAATAGCTGTCCCATGGAACTGAATTCACCCGAGAGAAAGATCGCCGGAATGAGTATCACGCAGACAACGATCAAGATCAAGAATTGCACGACGTCGGTGATGCATACTGCCCACAGGCCACCCAGGAACGTATAGAGCATGATCGTGATCCCGACGACGACGATCATGACGTCAATGGCGGCCATGGAACCGGGGAACATGGTAGGAGCGCAGATCTTGCTCAGTGATGCAAGATGGTGGCCAGGCCAGTACAGCATAGCCAGGACCAGATAGACGCTGAAGAAGAGGTGGGTGGGTTTGTTGAATCGGGTTTCGATATACTCCACCGGAGAGGTGACGCGGGTCCGCCGCCAGCGTTTGGCGGACATGAGGAAGCCGATGAAGAAAGAGGTGCCCCAGGTCGCGAAGTAGAGCAGCCCAAACCATCCTGTGTGGTACACGAAGCTGGCGCCGCCCGTGAACGTCCAGGCGGAAAACATGGTCATATAGAGCGAGATGCCTGATACCCACCAGGGGATAAGATTGCCTCCGATAAAAAAATCTTTCCCTCCCTTCATGAACCGGGTAAAGTAGAAACCGATGCCCAGCATCAGGACGAAATAGATGCCGATGACCAGGTAGTCGACGGCAGGGAGCCCGAAATTCATGTCACATCCTAGAAGTACTTCACGTGAATGGAAAAGGTGCGATCAATGGAAGCGGCCAGGGTAGGTCGCCGGGGTTCAATTGAACACGTTAAGAAACAAGGTGATTATCAACGCATTCGCGAAGTCGATGAAGAACGCCCCGACCATGGGGATGACAAAGAACGCGCGCGGCGCCGGCCCGTATTTCTCGACGAGCGATTCCATGTTCGCCATGGCATTGGCAACGGTGCCGAGCATGAAACCTGTGAAGCCGCCGCACATCACCGCGGCCTGATAGTCTCGTCCCATCAGACGGAACACGAAAACCAGGCAGAGCATCACGACAAGCGCTATCTGTGCAAGGACAATGACCAGAAGCGGAAGGGCGAGTCCTGCAAGTTCCCACAGGCGCAGTGTCATGAGCGCCATGGCGAGGAAGAGTGCGAGAGCAACGCTCCCGATATCGTCAATCGTGCGTTGAGAGAGACCAATCACATGCGTGATATCGTCCAGGTTTCGGATGGCCGATGCTGCCAGCATGGCGCCGATGTATGCGGGGAGTGTGAACCCCGCAGCAGTGAGCCCCGTGCTGATCCATGTTCCGATCCACATGGCGGCCAGAATTGCCACCAGGTTCTTCAACAGGCGGAAGGCCGTGCCCGCTTCGCCTTCCGGCGCGCTGACGGCAGGTTCCGGCATCTGCGCTTCGACGATGCCGACAGCCGATGGAGCTCCACGGTGAGCAGGGTGGGTGTGCGGGACCTTCAGACGGCGGCGCTCAATGAGATAGGTGCCGATTGGCCCCCCGATGAGTCCGCCAGAGATTATCCCGGCCATGGCAACGGCGACCGCGATCGAAGCTGCTGCGGTGATCCCGGCCTTCTCAAAGAGGGGAGCAAAGGCAAGGCCGGTCGCCGGCCCGCCGGTCAGCGTGACGGAGCCTGCCAGAACACCAATCAGTGGGTTCGTACCGAGCAGAGCTGCGAACGCCATTCCGATCAGGTTCTGCGCCACCGCCGCACCAGCACATCCCAAAAAGAACATGACCACCTGAGGGCCCCCGGTTCGCAAGAGCGACACGCTGGCCCCAAAACCGATGGTCGTGAAGAACGCGACCATGAACGGCACCTGCAGGGTCGTGTCGAAGCGGAAGAGTTCAACCTCGTATTGACGGGCCAGCAAAGCGCCAAGCGAAATCAGCAGCCCGCCGATCACCGGTGCGGGGATATTGTAACGTGCAAGAAGGGGAATGAGATGCCGGATGCCAAGGCCCGCGAACAATACGAGGCCCGCGAAGGCCACGGTCTGAACTAGGTCAAGCTGGATCATCCGTGCAGTATACCTTGAATATTCGGCTTTGTCAAACTCATCGCGCCGCCTGACGCACACAGAAGGAGTGGTGGAGCCTTGAGAGGACCATCGTCCAATGGCCGCTCCCTGTCAGACGATTCGCACCCGGATCGTGTTCGACACCTGCCGCAGATCGTCGATCAACGACTCCTTGTACTTCCTATCGACATCCGCAATGGCGTAGCCGATCTGCTCGTTCGTGCGGAGATACTGCGCCAGGACGTTCACGTCGTTCTTGGCAAAGATGCCGTTGATCTCGGAGAGAACGCCCGGGACATTCTGGTGGACGTGCAGGAGGCGGTGGGATGTTGCGTCACCGGCGCGCGGCAGATGGATCTTCGGGAAATTAACGCTCGTGAATGTGCTCCCGGTCTTTATGTAATCGAGCAGTTTGTTCGAGACAAATTCGGCGATGTTTTCCTGCGCCTCTTCCGTGCTTCCGCCAATATGAGGCGTGAGCAGCACATTGGGCAGATTCTGCAACGGGCTGCGGAACGGATCGGCGGCACCTTTTGGCTCCTGAGGGAAAACGTCCACCGCGGCGCCCGCGACTTTTCCGGACCGGAGGTTATTGGCCAGAGCGTCGACGTTCACGACATGGCCGCGGCTGAGATTCAACAGTATCACGCCGTCTTTCATCAGTGCGAACTCCGGCTCGCCGATCAAATTAGTGTTGGATGGATCGCCGTCGACATGAATGGTGATGATGTCGACGTGTGGGAGAAGGTCCTGGAGGGTGTGGACCCGCGTCGCGTTGCCAATGGAGAGCTTGTCCACCCGGTCGTAGTAGTACACATCCATTCCCATTGCCTCGGCCAGCGTGCAGATCTGGGATCCGATATTTCCAAACCCGATTATGCCCAGCCTTTTTCCCCGGGCCTCGTGGGCCTTATCGGCCGATTTGTCCCAAACGCCGCGGTGTGCAGCTCCGACTTTATCGTAGAGTCGCCTGATCAGGAAGATAATCTCCGCGATGACCAGTTCCGCGACGCTCCGCGTGTTGCTGTAGGGCGCATTAAACACCGCGACTCCGCGGTGGGACGCTGTATCCAGGTCGACCTGGTTGGTTCCGATGCAAAATGCCCCGATGGCGAGGAGATCAGAGGCGCTCTCCAGCACTGCCGACGTGATCTGCGTCCGGGAGCGAATGCCGAGGAGGGAGACCCCATCAAGTGCAGCGATCAGGCTTTCCCCGGTGAGGCTCTTCAATTCGGAACGGACGTTGAGTCCTGTCCTTTGCAGCGTCTCCACGGCGCGGGGGTGAATATCTTCAAGTAATAAGGCGTTCATAGCGCATCCTGTTTGGCTATCAACGGTATGGAGTCACATGGTTTCGGATCACGGTGCAATGCCCTTCGCAGCAATAAAAAACCCTTCCAGAACTCTGAATGATTGTGGCCAGACCATGGCGGACGATTCGTCATGCCGTGTGACCGGTCGCAGGATTTTCAGCCTTAATGGTACAGTTTCTCGTGGGCATTATCAAGCAGAGGCCCATCCTGTCTGAAACTAACGATTCCTTGCGATCATCAAGGTGGTTCTACTCAAAGTGTGCCCTGGATTGAATCTTGGGGGAAAGTTGCTTACAGTGCTTCTATCAACATTGCCAGGACTGAATCGGAAGGAGCATCAATGCTGCGTGAGATCTGGGCACCCGACCTGAATGTGCTTTTTGTGGAAATGGCAGTGGACGAAGTCTCGGACAAGCTTGGCTTCTATCACCTGCACACCAGAGACCGTTTCTGGGAGGCAATCGAACTTGGAGGAATCACTCCCCGGAGAATCATCACACCCTCTGAGCGCAAAGCTCTGGAAGAGGGTCAGAAGCAAGGAAGCCTGAGCGATCCCATACGTTCACTCTTCATCGAGAAGAAGACATCACAGTTGCTCAAACTTGGCATCGGCCTTACGGATCTGAACCGACGCATCATCGCCGCCGGCGACAAGGACAAAGGAGCCAGACCTACCGACGATGATGTACAGGAGTTTGTTGACAGGGTTCCCGCACTGAACCCGAAGCTGCTGGGCGTCGTGATCAATGCCGACCTCTTTGTTGAGCTTTTCATTGGCCGCTATCCCGGGGTCACCTCCACACTCGGCCTCCAGCCATTCACGATCGGAAATGCGGAAGTCTGGCTGCTCGGTTCTACCATCAGCAAGCCCCGCGGAGAGGCACTCACCCGGCAGGAGGATGCGTTTTTTGCGCTGGGAGAGAGGGCCGATGCCCTCCGTGCGAAGCGAGAAGAAAATATCTGATCCCCTCCCACGGGATTGATCTTTGGGATCGGCTGCCTTTCCAGGCCAACGTGCATTTTCGTGTGGATGCGAGGCGGGCGAGGATGGGTGATTGCGAGCGAGCTTGGATACGGTCGACCGGAACGCAGGAGAGGCGTGAATCGCAGGAATCCGGAAGTCGTGTGTGGCCTAAGGCTCGAACAACTTCAGGTCCCCTTTGGTGAACTTCCCCTCGAGGAAATTGAACGCATCGTGCAAATTGGGCTGATCATGGCTGTCACCAGCGAGCATCCGGCCCAGGTACTCGTTGACCGCGAAGGAAGGATCTCTTCCTTCGTTGTTATCCTGCGCGTACAGATCCCAGTACGTCCGGTAGGCGGCCGTTACGGCGTCAGCCAGCCAGACAGGATCGTAGCGGTGGAGGCTCTTGTATTCCGGATTATTGAAGACGTTGAGATAGCTGTCGGGGTTGTCTCGGTCCACGACATAGGCCAGGATCTCAGAATCGATCTCCTGCTCTGCACGCGAGTGAGCCCACCGGATGACGAACAGTATGAATGCGACGAGCTGATGCCAGTTGCGGCGAAAGACGGGCACTTCAATTCTCCCCCCCAGAATCTCGAGCATGTCATCAAAGAGCCGGTCGACAGCGCCTGCGAGGTAGAAAGCGCTGCTGCTGACTTCCCTCCTCTGTCCGAAAGCGTCAAAAATGATAGGCATCCAGCAGCTCCATATTCTTTAACGCGAAGTGTACCAGTCTGTCCGACAGTCTGAACTCAGAGGTGCATGAGCAGCGTACTACTAAAGTAGGCTTTCAAGAAGAGTATGTCAAGTGAGATATCCGCTCCGGTCATGCACCGCGAAGAATCGACCGGCGACGACGAGGGAAGAGGGGAGAGCGAAGAGTGAAGAGGGAAGCGGGTAGAGGGGAGAATAAAAACGGACAAATGCAAACGCTTCATCCTACTCTGCACTCGACCCGCTTCCCTCTGATAGGCGAAGAGGGTAGAGAGAAGAATAGAAGCGGCCAAATACAAATGCTTCATCCCCACTCTACCCTCTGCACTCTACCCTCTTCCTTCTTCTTACTTCTCCTCACCCTTCTGCGTGCTCAGATAGCTCTCAATCCCCATCTGCGCGATCTGTGTCCGCTGCTTGTCTGCCCAATCCGTGTGTCCTTCCTCCATCTTGAGGATCGTGGTCAGCAGGTCTCCCGTTGCTCGGTCGCCTACCTCGTCGGCCAGGGCTATGGCTGCATTGTATGACTTGATCGCACCCACTTCATCCTCTCTGTCCGTGCCGATCATATCCTCAATCGTCTTGCCGATCCTGATCTTGTTGAGTTTCGAAACGATCGGCGTCCCCTCCAGGAAGAGGATCCGCTGGATGAGCCACTCGGCATGGTGCATCTCATCGATCGCCTGTTTTTCAATCGCCTTGTGAAGCAGGGCATATCCCCAATTGTTGCACATTTCTGAATGAACCATGTACTGGCTGATCGCGGTGAGTTCGTCGGCCAGAAGTTCGTTCAAAACCCTGATGATTCGTGCGTCTCCTTTCATGATGCCTCCTGATATGGTGGGATGGAAGACTTCGGGTGTGAAAACAATGAAACGATACGATTTCTGCCTGAGAGGAACATCGAGTCTGAACAGATTCGGATCAATGCCAATTCACGCGTGTCATGCTCCCGTGCCTGGGCCAGTGTGCGTCCGGGTTTGACCGCGACAACATGGCCCTACTCGGCGTCCGGTTGCCGCCGTGCCTTTCTCTTTGCCCCGCTGAACTGGTTGGTAAGAGGCGACCAGATTTTCTTCCCGATCTGCTTCCTCGCAGCTCCAAACATTCGTTTGGAGAGAACTGTTCCGGACTCGAGGACGATACCGCCGAGCATGCCGAGTGCTTCTATTGTTGCGGCCCGGCGCATTGCGCGTCGCCCCTGGTGCGTCAGCGATGCGCAGTATTTTTTGGTCAGTACTCCTACCCGGAGCGTGAAAAGAGAATTGGCTGCTCCCGTCAGCACCGAGCTCACCAGAAAGGACGCGATCACACTTGCCCCGGGGATCGCGCCGGCAGCCGATCCCGCGACCAATCCCCCAATGACAGGTTCAAGTTGTTCATCGATTTCCAGGTCCTCAATCTCCGTTGCTACAAAGGCCGAGACGGCGATATTAGCGTAGAGATAAAGCATATCCCGGACCGTGGGGCGCTGATAGTACAGGTGTGCAACGCGCCAAACCATCCTGGACTGAGCAAGCAGAACGGAGATGGCGTCAAATCTCCCTGACTGGGAGATCGCCGTTATCATGAACACGACCGATGCTTCTCTTTTGATAATGGCGTCAGCTCTGACTCCAAGGATTGCAAGGGCTGCTTCGATCTCCACCTCATCGGTCGGTTCGCGGAAAGCCTTCCCGATGTTCGGATTGCCGCTCAGCCGGTTCTTAAGCCTCTTCAGGTGCTGGTTGTATGCAGGATCGGATTTCGTGGGAGGCGCACGAAGAGGTCTCGGGTAACGCAAGAAGATCACCAGAGGAACTCCCAGGCAGAGCGCGTAGACCGCCAGCAGGAGGTAGAGGACGGGGTTACCCAACCCGGGTTTCAACCGTTCAAAGAAATCCGTGATCACGATCGTCTGGTTGGCCATGAAAAGGAAAAAGAGCAGGACAACCAGGATGCTCACGAATATGCCAATGAGTGAAAGGCTTCTCTTCATATGATGAGAACTTAGGAGATGCGATTGCCAAAGTCAAGGTGCGCGGCAGCTGGAAATCGTTAATGGTGATGGTATACCTTTTATACTTGATATGCCACTGCAGAGCTCAGCGTCCGTCATCGGTTACTTGACTTTGGCTCAGGAGAGATGTTAATTTGCGACACCATCGGCCTTCGATGGCATGTTGTGCTCCATTCATGAAGGAAACCGCGATGAAAGGTATTATTCTTGCCGGGGGAGCGGGTACACGCTTGTATCCTGTGACGCTGGCTCTTTGTAAGCAGCTCTTGCCGGTCTATGACAAGCCGATGATTTATTACCCCTTGTCGGTTTTGCTGCTTGCGGGTATCAGGGATATTCTGGTCATTTCCACACCGTCCGATCTGGATCGCTTCAGGGCGCTTCTGAAAGACGGCTCGCAATGGGGCGTTTCATTCACCTACGCCGAGCAACCCCGGCCGGAGGGCATCGCGCAGGCCTTTCTGATCGGTGAGAAGTTCATCGGAGATCACCGCGTTGCTCTCGTGTTGGGTGACAATATCTTCTACGGGCACGGGCTCGTGGACTCGCTTCGACGGGCGGCTGAGCAGGGTTCGGGTGCGACCGTGTTCGGCTACTATGTCAGGGACCCCGAGCGGTATGGCGTGGTCGAATTCGGGGCTGATGGCCAAGCACGCTCCATAGAAGAAAAGCCGCAACGTCCCAAATCCAACTATGCCGTCACGGGACTCTATTTTTATGACGAACAGGTCTGTGATATTGTCAAGGCTCAAAAACCATCCGCGAGGGGTGAGCTTGAAATCACGGACGTGAACAGGGAGTATCTTCGGAGAGGAAAGCTGCGGGTTGAAATGATGGGGCGGGGGATGGCGTGGCTGGATACGGGTACTCACGAATCTCTCCTGCAGGCCTCAAACTTCGTTCAGGCAATCGAAGAGCGGCAGGGACTGAAGATCGCATGTCCGGAAGAGATCGCCCATGATGCCGGCTGGATCACCGATGACCAGCTTTCCCGCCTGATCGAGCCGATGAAAAAGAATGAATACGGCAAGTACCTCCTCACACTCCTAAGGGGCTAGCGCCGAATGAACATCACGAAAACAGATCTGCCCGGGGTTCTACTGGTCCATGTGGATAAGTTTGCGGATTCACGGGGTAGCTTCCTTGAGGCATGGCACCGGGACCGGTATGCAGAACATGGCCTCCCGACCGATTTCGTTCAGGATAACGTCTCTTATTCAGTCAAAGGAGTGATCCGCGGCCTGCACTTTCAGAATCCCCATGCGCAAGGAAAACTTGTCCAGGTAGTGCTGGGTGAGGTTTTTGACGTAGCCGTTGATCTCAGACTTGGTGCTCCGACATTCGGCAAGTGGTTTGGCACCATTCTGTCGTCCGAGAGCGGTGCTCAACTCTTCATTCCCGAGGGGTTCGCTCATGGGTTCCTGACATTGAGCGACCAGGTGATTTTTGCCTACAAATGTACGGATTTCTATCACAGGGCATCCGATAGCACGCTCCGATGGGATGATCCGGAGATCGGGATCAAGTGGCCCATACAGGATCCCCGCCTATCAGAGAAAGACCGCGCAGGTTTCCTGCTGAAAGATATCCCCCGGGAGCGGCTCTTCAAGGTGTAACCGTCTCATCCTGTCGTTCTCCGGCGGGGGACTTCAAACAACGTCAGGTGCTTTCCCATCCAACCTCTTCATCGGAGCGACAAGCCAGGGCTCCGGGCAGCCTTCCCATGCCCTGCTGCGGGAGTTCTTCCAATGCCTGGTGCTGATTATTAAATGGACGGGGGCCCCTTGGTTCTAATAGTGGTTTAATCCGTTCCCGCAATTTCTTGTCAGTCTTGACATTAGGGCCCGTCTTGCCTATATTTTCCAACGAACCGGGAAAGGCAAAAGGGAAGAAGTATTGATATGTTCTTTGAATTGGGAGTGAAATCTCCATGATCTGTCCTCACTCGTCCGAAATAAAGGCGAAGCTGCTCACCTCCCGCTACAGGATGTTTCTCCAATCGTTCATCGACCGCTGGAGATCCGATCCAAAATTCCTCGTTTACCATCACGCAAGCACCATCCTCTCGCTCCGTCATGCGCTGGCGTACCCCCATGCGAGCGAAGCTCACTGCGCTATGTGTGACTATGATAGCTTGATGAAGTGCCACATGGTTCAAGTGCTCATGGAGGCAATGGAAGAACGGATCACTGAGCAGGAAATGGTGTAGTCGAAGCCCGCCGGCCTCTGGCGGGTTTTTTCTTTTCTTCGAGGAGGGATGTCATGATTGCGCTTGAGATCAACCTGGAGTCAAAAGAGGATTGCGTCTTTCTGCGGCTCTCCGGTCAGTATGACTTGGCCCGGCTGGTTCAGGTGATCACCGAAGTGGGCAAGTTGTGCAGGGAGACAGGATGCAGGCGCATCCTGGCCGATGCGCGTGGACATGTGGGTGAGATTGCTGTCCTGGAGTTGCATCAAATCGGGGAATTGATCGCCCGGGAGATTCCGAGAGGATCTCTCGTAGCCGTTGTCGTGAGCGAAGGTCGGCTCACGATGGACCGCTTTCTGGAAACGGTGGCGGTCAATCGTGGAGTGCCGTTTCATCTCTTCACGGACCTCGAGAGTGCCAACCTCTGGTTAAAGGGGGCTAATCTCGGTCCCCGAGGTTCTCACCAGGCAGACCGGGAGAAAAGCGTCAGATCTCCACGAGGCGATACCCAATCCCCGATTCCGTGATCAGCATCTTCGGCGTGCCCGGGCTATCCTCGATTTTTTTCCGGAGTTGTCCAACATACACCCGCGTGTATTCGGTTTCCTCGACGAACGTTGGCCCCCAAACCTGTTCCAGAATGTAACGATGTGTAAGTACTCTTCCCGCGTTGCGCACAAAGAGAGAGAGGAGATTAAACTCGGTGGCAGTCAACTTCAGGTTTTCCTCGGACTTCTTTACCGTTCTCGCGACAAGATCGATCTCCAGGTCGCCTGTTCTGAAGACGGTGTCCGTCTGCGTCGACGGCCGGTGGCGGATCGCGGTTCGGACGCGGGCGAGCAGCTCACCTGATCGGTACGGCTTGACGAGGTAGTCATCGGCGCCGGCGTCAAGACAGGCGATGATCTCTGTTTCAGAATTCCGTACCGAAAGGATAATTATGGGAGTGGTTGCCCATTCGCGCAGTTTCTTCAGGACGCCGGTGCCGTCCATGTCCGGAAGTCCAAGATCCAGCACGATAAGATCCGGCCTGTCCATGACTGCACGGCGGATTCCCTCTTCTCCCGTCTCAGCCTTTACGACTTTATACCCCTCCGACTCGAGGGTAAGCTGCAACAGGCGTCGAATTTGCACCTCGTCGTCGACAACAAGCACAACGGGCTTAGTCATTGCTCGGCTCCACGGGTTTATGGTTCTTGTTCTCCAGTGGCAGATGGATCGTGAATTCTGCCCCTCCGGCAGGACGGTTTTCAACCGTGATGGTGCCGTTGTGTGCCCTCACAAACCCACGTGCAATGGACAATCCCAGGCCCACGCCGCCGGTGTTTGAACCGGGCACACGATAGAATTTCTCGAAGACCTTGTCAAGCGAGTCGGCAGGGAAGCCTGGGCCATTGTCCGCCACAACGAGGACACCGGTATCCCGGGCGGGAAACGCCTTGATCTCAATCGTGGATCCGCGGGGGGTGTGCAGCGCGGCGTTCCGGACCAGATTCATGACCACCTGTTCGATCAGAGGAAAATCCAGCCTGATCAGGGGGAGGGCAGGTGAGACGTCAATCGTCACAACATGTCCGGTGAGTTCCTTATGAAGCTTGTTGACCGAGGAATTGACGACATCTCGCAGGTCCACCCAATCGAGCCTCGGTTGGATCAGCCCGGACTCCAGCCTGGTCATTGCCAGCAGGTTCTGTACGACATTGTCGAGCCGTTCGGCGGCTGACTGAATTTCCTGCGCCAACTCCCGCTGCACGGTCGGGTCAGTTGCGACGTTTTCATTCAGGAGACTTTCGGAAGCTCCCACCAGAGCTGTGATCGGTGTTCGCATCTCGTGGGAAATCGAAGCAAAGAGGGTCGTGTAGAGCCGCTCCGATTCCACAAAGGCAATGGACCGCTTGTTCATCTCATTGAGAAATTCCCGTTCAAGCGCGGAAGAGATCTGGCCGAGGAAATTCTCAAGAAGGGCTTCCTGGTCGAGTGAGAGACGGTCGTTCTCGCGCAGCCGGACTCCGATCACGCCAAGCGGGTAACGGGGACCGGAAAGAGGGTAATACGTGGCTTCCGCGAACGGAAGGGTATCGGTGAACTTGCCGGCCTTCTTCTCATTCCAGTGGACCCAGGCAGGGACGCCCAGCTCTTTCTCGCCCGGTTGATAGGTGCTTGTCGGGTGTGGCGTCTTGACAAGGTCGCCATCAAGATCACTGAGGAACACGGCGATGTCGACACTGAAGAACCTCCGGATGTTTGTCACCGCGGCCTCCACGACATCTTCCTGGTTCTTTGCTGAGGAGAGATCGGTCGTCAGTGAATAGAGGGCGACTGCGCGTGCTTCGCGGGCGCGAACGCCCTTTTCTCGCGCACGAACACGGGCGGTGAGGACACCGCTGACAACCGCGACCATGAACAATACCACCATCATCAACCAATCCTGGACCTTTGCGATGACGAAAGTAAAACGTGGTGGGATGAAGAAAAAGTCCCAGGTGAGGGCGCTGAGCGCGGCTGCGAGAATCACAGGACCCACCCCAAGCCGAAGGGGCAGCATCACCACGACCAGGATCAGGATCAATGAGACGGTCTGGTACCCCATCGCTTCCGTCAACGGGTAGCAAAGGGCGGCAACAAGAAACACGATCGCGGCTGCTGCGACGTACTGGTACATGGCCGATTGGACTGCAAGGCCCCCGAAGCTCCACCGTTGTCTTTTTCTGCCCGTTTCCGCGCCGCTCGTCACGTATACATCGACGTCTGTGCTGAGCTCAATGAGGCGCGCCACCAGGCTCTTGCGCCAGAGCAACGTCCGCTCCGGTTTTCCGACAATAATCTGAGTGGCATTTTGTTCTCGTGCCACGCGCACGAGGGCCATGGCGACATCCTCGTCCGCCGTTGTGACAATCTCTGCCCCCAGCTCGCGGGCAAGCGAAATGTTCCGTGCGAACTGATCGTTGTCCGTTCCGCGGCGCGGCGACGCTCGCTCCACAAAGACTGCGACCCAACTTGCCTGCATCGCGAAGGCGATCCGCCGCGTCCAGCGAATGAGCCGTACGGACTCCTTGCTGGGCGTTATGCCCACAACCAGTCGTTGTCCTGCTCTCCAGGGAACACGAATACGTTCCGTCCGCCGGTAATCGCGCACCTGATGCTCCACGCGCTCTGTCACCAGGCGCAGCGCCATCTCCCGCAACGCCGTTAGGTTCCCCTGTCGAAAAAAGTTCGCAACGGCGCGCTGGGAGCGCTCGGCGGTATACACCTTGCCTTCGGCCATGCGCCTCAGCAGATCATCGGGCGAGAGGTCGACGACCTGCACTTCGTCGGCCTGTTCGAAAATGGAATCCGGGACAGTTTCGCGGACAATGGCACCTGTGATCTGTGCCACCGTGTCGGCACGGCTTTCAAGGTGCTGGACGTTTAACGTCGTGTAGACGTCCACGCCATTGTCGAGCAGTTCCAACACATCGAGGTAGCGCTTTGTGTGCCTGCTTCCGGGAGCGTTCGTATGCGCAAGTTCGTCGACCAGCGCCAAACCGGGCTTGAGCGCGAGAATGGCATCAATGTCCATCTCTTCAAGTACCGTCCCGCGGTAGTCGATGTGTTTTCTGGGTAGGACGGAAAGGTTTTGCAGCAAGGCTTCTGTCTCGCGGCGTCCGTGCGTCTCCACGTAGCCGACGATGACGTGAATCCCCTTCTTCTTTGCCTCGTGTGCGGCCTGCAGCATCTCGTACGTCTTGCCGACTCCTGCACACATGCCGAAGAAGATCCTCAGCTTTCCCCGTCTCTCCTTCTCTTCGACGCGCTTCAGCGTACGCAAAAAAGCTTCAGGGTCACGGCGTGTTTCATCTGAGGAGAGCATGCGCAAATGTACAAAAGGAACAATCAATATGCACGAGTTGCGGCGGAGGGGGTATGAACAATGCGTAAAAGGGGCACATGGAGGCGTAAAGAAACCATAAAGACATTGCAACGCTTACACTTTTCTTACGACGTGTCGCTCAATTCTTAGTCCCCCTTCATGTACTCCGCTGTATTGGCCTCGTATATTCTCGCCACGAGTGAATATTCATCGCCACAGCAAAGGTCATATCCATGTTGAGACATCTTCGTCCGGCCCTCATGTTACTTCTGGTCCTGACTGTCATTACCGGGGGTTTCTATCCGCTTCTCGTGACCGGGATCAGTCAGCTGCTTTTCCCTTCGAAAGCGAATGGGAGCATTATCGAAGAAAACGGCCAGCGTCGGGGCTCCAAGCTGATCGGGCAGCAGTTCACGTCGCCGAAGTACTTCTGGAGCCGGCTTTCGGCAACCAGTCCGTTTGCGTTCAATGCCGCAGCGTCGACAGGATCGAACTATGGACCGCTGAACCCTGCGTTCACGAAAGCGACCAAGGATCGTGTTGATCTCTTGCATTCGGTGGACTCCACCAACACGCAGCCGATTCCCGTTGATCTCGTAACGGCTTCGGGGAGCGGTCTCGACCCCCATATCAGCATTGCGGCCGCACTCTATCAGGTTCAGAGGGTTGCGCGCGAGAGAAACATGACGGAGGGGCGTGCGCGCGCCCTCGTCGATCAGTATACTGAGTCCCGGGGTCTCGGCATTCTCGGCGAGCCGGCCGTCAATGTGGTGGAATTGAATCTCGCCTTGGACGAGACCTCGAAGGAGCACAAGTGATGGACTTCATGTATCTCGGCATCCTTGCTGTTGCGTTTGGGGCAACCTACGGGTTGCTCAAGATGTGTGATTGGTTGT
>JAGDMJ010000497.1 GCA_017860555.1 Bacteroidota bacterium | reverse complement strand
GCCGTGGCAAGCAAAACGCCGGCCACCGAGAGCAGGAAACGAAGCATCGTAACATCACCGGTCCAGAGTCGTTCGCTTTCACTGCTTGCAGCCACCCGCCGGATCCCCATGATATGGAGTCCGGGACTGGAGAAGAGCGTCACGTAACCGAGAACCGAAAATCCGATGCTGATAAGGCCGAACGACGACGCGCCCAGCCGCCGGGCCAGATAGGCAGTGGCAACAAAGCCGAGGAATCGGCTGAGGAGATCAGCCGATCCGATGGCAACCGTGTTCTTCAGCGGTTGTTTGAGCTGCATAGTTGATCGATGATGCGACAGAGGGACTGCTCGCGGCGTTCACGCGTGAATTCTGACGCAATCCGCATGCGCGCTTTCGCGCCCATCTCCGCCGGAGCTACGAGAGCATGTCTCAGCGCGGCGACAAGTCCCTGCTGATCCCGGTAGTCCACGAGATACCCCGCATCCCCGATGGCCGTTGGGATCCCCCCAACGCGCGTTCCCACCGGGACGCATCCGCAGAGCATAGCCTCGCACAGCGAATTGGGGAGCCCCTCGGTGTACGAAGGCTGACAATAGACTTTCGCGCGCTGATAATACCGCACAAGCTCATCACGCGGCACGTAGGGAACAAGGGTGACGTTCGACGGTTTCATCCCTTCGATATCCGGGATGAACGAGGAGTGAATGCCTATCACCATGAACGGGATATTGGGAAGAGCACGGGCCGCGTCGAACAATTTGTCGAGCCCCTTTTTCTTGAATCGCCACATGGTCTCGCATGAGGCAACCGTGAGGACCAGAGCCTCCTTCTTCCCCCCTTCGTGCCACTGCTGAGGATCATACCCCGTAGGAACAGTGAGAATGTTTTGCCCATCATAGCCCGCAAGGCGGGCTGCCTCCCGTTGCAGAAAGGGATCTACCGCCAGCAGGCGGTCAGCCCGACGGAATGCATGGCGCAACAGAAAGGCTTTCCACGGAGTGAGCCAGATGCCATAGTTAATTTCAGCGTCTCTTGAAGCATCGACTCCCCCGAGAACTACCACCGACTTCTTTCGCAACAGCTTCGAAAGAAACACAGCATACGCGGCATACACTGACCCGAACCAGCAAAAGACCAGGTTCGCCCGGAGAATAGCCGGTGGCAGCCGGAGCAACGCTTGTGCCCCGCGGGTAATGATCTTCTCTATTGGGTAATGCCGGGAAAGAATGACTTCGTCCTCTTCAATGAATGGCGGGGAGATCGTGGAAAAGAAGAGGATCCGTGGTGGGTTCTGAGACACGACGGCCATGGAAGAAAGATACGGCAAATGGGTTTGACAAGCAAATACTGAGAAACCAGGTTTCTCTGGCGCAACAGGCAGACTCCGCGTTACTACTCTGTCGTCTAACGGGCACCGGCAAAGCCAACCGGACATGACCACAGCCAGAGCCAGTGGGTTTCTGCCGGACACGAAATAGAAATTTGTGACTCTTGTGCTTCCTGTAGCCGCTGCCCTGGACTCCCCTGGTGCTTTTCCACACCGACCTCTTCTCGCATATGGCTTTTCCCGCGAGCGCTTTGTACATTCCCTCTCACACCCTTGAAAGGAATCACCATGTTGTCTCGCGTGAACCTGGCTCTATTCGCCCTCTCCGTCATTATACTTTTCGTCCAGTCTTCCGCTGCGTGTCAGGCCTTGCCGCTCCGAACGCTCCTGCTCGAGATTCAGAGCTTAGATGCCGCCGCATTGAAAGGCACTCCTCTGGTCTACGATGATTATGCCCGCGACGCCGTCCTTTCCGATGTTCGCGGCAGGAAACTGGTCCTGGCGACCCACGCAGAGGCAGCGCTACTCCGTGAACGGGGCATTCAATTCTCCGTCCTCCTCGAAGACTCAAGCCAGCTTACGCTGGCAAAACGGGCCTTCTACGGCCCTTCCATGCTGATGCCTGCCGTCTATCACACATATGAACGTATGATGGATGAGGTGGACAGCCTGGCAAAACTGTATCCTCAGTTGATACGGAAATTCCCAATCGGAACAACAGAGCAGGGCGGGAAAACGATCTTTGCAGTCAGGATTACGGAAGGCGTGAACAAACGGCAGGACAAACCGGCAATACTCTTTGATGGCTGCCATCACAGTGATGAGGTGATGGGAGCCGAGATCTGTATGGCCTTGATCCATAAGCTTGTTTCCGAACACGGGAATGATCCGGAAATAAGCGATTGGCTGAGGCGGTTCGTTGTCGTGGTGGTGCCCGTTGTCAATGTGGATGGCCACGGGGTAGTCACGCACAACATTGATCCTCGCTGGCGCAAGAACACACGCGACACGAACGGCAACGGGATCCTGCATGAGTATCCGGAAGGAGTCGACCTCAACCGAAACTACGACTTCAACTGGGCACACGGGGGAAGTGATGATTCATCGAGCGAACGGTACCGGGGGGCGTATCCCTTCTCGGAGTCAGAGAACCGCGCCATACGGCAGCTTGCGATGAGCGAGAGGTTTCTCTGTTCCATCACCTATCACAGCCAAGGGGAGGTGATCTACTACCCCTGGAACTGGTCGGGGAAGAAGGCACCGGACGACGTTCTGCTCACATCCATGGCAAACGGACTTGCCTCTTCGATCCGAACCATGGCTGGCGATACCTGTTACAAGGCGGAATATGGAGCCGGCACGGTGGGACAATCGTATCCATGGCTTTATGGCACGCTCGGGACGTTCGACTTTATCATCGAGACGGGCAAAGGAGCTGCGATCTTTCCGCCGGAGGAAGTGACAGGGATCGTCATGAGTAATCTCGCGGGAGTCCGGTATTTCCTCAACCGGGCCAAAGGCCCCGGGCTCACAGGGCACGTGGTGGATGGACGCTCAGGGAAACCTCTGCACGCAACGGTCTGGTTCCCGGCCATTGAAACCGAGGAAGTGCGACGGCGAACAACCGAGCCGCAGTTCGGCAGATACACGCGGCTCTTGTTGCCGGGGAAATACTCGATGATCGTCTCCTGCGAAGGGTATCAGACAAAGGTCCTGCGAAACGTGGAAGTGGGAAAAG
>JAGDMJ010000496.1 GCA_017860555.1 Bacteroidota bacterium | reverse complement strand
AATTCCAATTCGGCCTCACCTGGATGAAATCCAAGGATGAAATGAACTCCATTACGTATGGATTCTCTCCCGAAGAAAACCTGGTGGTCGGCGCCGACATCGTCTCCCGATTCGACGCCAACAGGATCGAAGTGTCGGGGCAGGCGGCCTTCAGCGCGCACAACAGCGACATCTCGGGCGGGAATATCAGCAACGAGCGGATCGGTCAGCTGTTCCCGAACCCGAAGGACTCTTCCGATGTCGTCGACGTGCGTGACAAACTGTCGAGGCTGATCACCGTCAATGAGAATCTCCGCCCGCTCAGCTTCGACAGGTTCCCCACCGCCGCCTACGAGGCCACGCTGCGGCTCAATTACTTTGACAACGCATTCAAATTCACGTATCTGTTCCGGGGAAACGACTACACGTCGTTTGGCCAATCCTTCCTGCGCAAGGATATCCGCGGATTCAACATCATGGATCGGGTGCGATTGCTCGAGAATCGGGTCTTCGCGACGCTTGGCTATGAACGGCTGCGCGACAACACCGATTCCACGAAGGTGGCAACCACAACGTTCATCAATTATAATGTCGCGGTGAGCTACGTGGTGGGGCCTGACGTGCCGAATGTCACTATCGGGTTCGCACGCTACGAGAGCGACAACGGGTTGCCGGTGAGCGGCCCGCTCACCCCTCTGACCTTGAGCGCGGTCAGCAACGTGACGAACCGTTTCTTCCTTCAATCCACCTACGACTTCACCTATATGGCGCGCCACACTGCGTCTTTGAGCGTGTCCACGTCCAAACGGAAGGATGCCACGGTTCGTCAGCTCGATGTCCAGAACTTCACTTTCTCATTGGGACTGAACAGCCAGTTTGCCATCCCGCTGCAAACCGGCATCGATATTTCGGCGAACTTCAACGAGTTGCCGACGGGTGCCTTCCAGGGTGTTTTCCACAGGCTGGACTACACCAGTATCGGCCTGCAAGCCCGCTATGAGATCATCGAGAGCGTGCTCTCGCTGCTCGGCGCATTTACTCCTACGCTTGGCGATTTTCGCAGGACCGTCGGGACGTTCGAGGCTAACTGGTACCTCATGCGCATGATGAGCCTCTCTCTGCAGCTCAGTTATTTCGGCAACCAGGATGCACCCAACGACAGTTTTGTGAGTCTCCGTTACCGTTACGACATGTAGTGCCATGGCCCCTCGTCCTTTCATAGTCAAGAGCCGTTCCTACGCGCTCAAGAGTGCCCTCGCGGGATCGGTGGCCCTGCTGATCATCCTTCTGACACAGACGAATTTCCTTCAGCTGGGGGCGCTGCAGCGGCTCGAACTTGCCACGATAGATTATCGGTTCGAAGCCAGAGGACGGTCACCCGTGATCCCGGACTCGGCGCACATCGTCATCGTGGAGATCTCGGAGGATTCCTTCAAGTCCCTCCCCGAAAAATTCCCCTGGCCCCGTTCCTACTATGCCCGTCTGATCCGGAACCTGCGCGCCGCCGGTGCCCGTGCGGTGGGCATCGACCTGATCCTGAGCGGAACGGACCCCGTGCCGGAGAATGACGCGATCTTCCGTGCAGCGCTCCGGGAGACAGGCATTGCCGTCCTCGCGGGAAAGCGGGAAGTGGACAATACCCATTATACCTCGTTCTCGTTACGGGAAGATTTCGGCAACATTTTCTTCACTGACGACAGCTCCCTGGGCCTGGTCAATATCCGCACAGATGCAGACGGCATTTACAGGCTCTACAATCCCTATTTTCTTCTGGATGCGCCGGACGGCGGTGAAACGCCCGTCCCGGCCCTGGGCTTCGCGATCCTGAACCGATACTTCGGGCTCCCGCCATTCACCGCCCCGAAGAAGCGCGGGAACGCATTCGAGTTTGCCGGACGGGTGATCCCCACGTACGACCCGGCTTCATTCCTGATCAACTACTACGGACCGAACGGCACCTTCCGCCATATCAAGTTCCATGATGTGATTGACGACGAGACGTTCACGACCGTGGACGAGGCCACGTCCGGTGAGGAGATCAACACATTCAGCGATCCCGAGTACGGGTACATGCATGACGGAACATTCAAGGACAAGATCGTTCTTGTCGGCGTCACGGTGCCGGAATACAAAGACCTATTCCCGGTGCCCCTGGGGCAGGCGAAACAGAAAGGGGACAACTTGATGTACGGCGTGGAGATCCATGCCAACGTCGTCGAGAGCGTTATCCGAAATGAGTTTCTCCGTCTGCAATCGCCCGTCTGGACCATCATCGAAATCGTTCTCATGGCCGTCCTCACGTTCTTTGTTACAACATCGTCGCGCGGAGCCAAACTGAAGAGGCAGATCCTTGTGGAAGCATGGCACCTGGCTTTTGTCTGGGGTGAATTGCTTCTGTTCAGCTACATCGTGTTGTACCTGTTCACCCATCACAACATCGTCGCATCGGTGGTGCCCCCCATGCTTGCCATCGCCGGGTCGTACGTCGCAAGCACGGCCTACAGTCTGATGGTGGAACGGAAGCAACGCGTGGTCATCAAGAACATGTTCAGCACCTACGTCAATAAGACCGTCGTGGATGCGCTCGTGGCGAATCCGGAAAAACTGGTGCTCGGCGGGGAACGCAAGGAGCTCACCGTGTTCTTCAGCGACATCGAAGGGTTCACGACCATCTCCCAGCACCTCTCCCCGGAAGAGCTCGTGACGCTCCTGAACGAATACCTGGATGTCATGTCAGGGATCATCTTCAAGAACGATGGCACCGTGGACAAATACGAGGGCGATGCGGTGATGGCCTTCTGGGGAGCGCCGCTGCCGCAGGATGATCATGCGTTGCGCGCCTGCACGGCGGCGCTGCAGATGCAGGAGGCGCTCGAGGACCTGAACCGCTCCTGGAGCGCGTTGAACCGTCCGTTCCTGAAGGTCCGCATCGGGATCAATACCGGAGAAATGGTGGTCGGCAACATGGGGGCCACCGGAAAGTTTGCCTACACGGTGATGGGTGACAGCGTGAACCTGGCGTCGCGCCTGGAAGGGACGAACAAGGAGTACCGGACGCGGATCATGGTGAGCCG
>JAGDMJ010000012.1 GCA_017860555.1 Bacteroidota bacterium | reverse complement strand
TTGCGATCAGCGTTAGTCCCGATCAGACGGTCGTTGGTGCCAGCGTCCTTTCGGAATACGGCGCAGATCTCATCACTCTGATGGCGGACGTGATCCGGAATCCCCGTCTTCCTGAGTCCGAGCTCCCCCGTCTGAAGAATGACCGGATTCGGGACCTGAGCATCGCCCTGACCGATCCAGGGCAGCTGGCGCTCGCTCGGTTCAACCAGGTTCTCTATCCGAATCATCCGTACGGGCGCTTCTTCCCGACGGAGGCAATGCTCAAGGGGTATGCACTGAACCAGATCAAGGCTTTCTATGACCAGCATTTCGGCGCGGGCCGGACGCACATCTACGTCGCCGGCAAGTTTGACCAAGCCGCGATGGAGTCCGCCATACGGAAATCGTTCAGTGACTGGAAGCGCGGCTCCGAACCCGTCGCCAATGTCCCGAAGCCTGCGTCAAAGCGCTCGATCTACATCATCGATCGGCCGGGCGCGCCACAATCCACCATCTACCTGGGCCTTGGAGTGGCAGACCCGACCGCGGGAGATTACAAGGCACTTCTTGTCACCGACGCCCTCCTGGGCGGGTCCTTTGCGTCCAGGATCACCACGAACATCCGGGAGCAGAAGGGGTATACGTATTCCCCACGCAGCTCGGTATCCTCCCGCTTTCACGATTCCTACTGGACGCAGTTCGCGAGCGTGACCACTGCGGTCACAGGCGCGTCCCTCAAAGAGATCTTCTACGAGATCGATCGGTTGCAGAAGTCCCCACCGCCCGCCGACGAGCTGAAGGGCATACAGAATTATCTCGCAGGCATATTCGTCCTTCGAAACTCCTCGCCCGGCGGAATCATCGGCCAGCTATCGTTCCTTGATCTTCAGGGACTGCCGGAGAGCTATCTCACCAACTATGTCAAGGATCTCCATGCAGTCACGCCCGAGCAGGTGCAGGAAACCGCCAGGAAGTATCTCCGCATGGAGGATATGATCATCGTGATCGCGGGGGACAGAAAGCAGATCGCGAAGCAGGTGGCTCCCTTCGGGAAGGTAGTCGGGTGAGTGACCGGGGACCATCCCCTCCCTTCACCACTTGCGGAAGTGCTCAGGATGAAAATGCCGCCCAACATAGGGCGGCATTTTCATTGTATGCGCTCCGTACCCCGTCTGGACCGGAGTCGCCCACGTCCACTGAGCAAACGCTACCTTGTTGCCGGGCTACTGTTTCTCGAACGTGAGCAGCTCGCGACAATCCGACAGCGGGTTCTTCATTGATTCCACGGAAACCATCGTCCGGCCGCTGTCAGATCGGCGCGGGAGATACACCTTGCTGTGCGATGCCAGGCCGAGACCTCGTGCCAGGCTGGTGACCTCGAACGGAAAATCGATGATGCCGAAGGGACCAACTGTGGGTTCGACGACGATGGATACCCGCCCGCCCGGCTTCAAAATGCGCGCGCACTCCCGGACGATCGTCTTGAACTTGGTCAGGGTTTCCGTCATCGACGTGGCTGGAGTGAATTCAGGCTCTGTCCCCCGCGGGTAAAAATCGTGCGGAGGATCAAGAAACACGTAGTCTACTGAGCCTGTTTGTTCAGGGATGCCGGTTTGCAGGATGTTTACCCGTTTGACGCGGGAATCGCACGGCTCGATGTCATACATCCGGAACGTGCGGTCCTTGAAGTAGGGCAGCGCATCAATGACATCGCCCGTGGTGCCGCTGCCCGCCATCGGATCGACGACCACCCAGCCCGGTCCCGTGTAGTAGTACAGCGCATTGGCAACGATCTGGCCCGGAAGCCGGCCTTTCATGTTCGGCTTGCCGAATCTCGGATCCGGAATATCAAACGACCAGATGTTCTTTTGTTTGAGGTCAAAGCCGTAGCGCGTCTTCTCATCCTCACGGCGGGCCAGCTCGTCGTCGCGGATTTTCTTCTGAAGGTCGGAGATCGTCCACTTGTTTGCAATGGCCAGCTTTTCGTAGCGGTCCCGTAATTTGCTCTCCTCGACCTTTGTCGCAAGTTCGAAATAGAACCCTTCGGGGAGCGGACGCTTCTCGACGTCCGGGTAATACGTGTAGTAACGCTGACACTGCTTGAGCATCGAGTACGGGAACTTGAATCCGGGCATCTCTGCCATGCGCTTCAAGATCTGTTCGGCATAGACTCCTTCCTTCAACGCGGCAGGGATCACCCGCTCGACAAGAAACTTGCCGAGGTCCCAGTAATGGTCCGCGGAGAATTGGCTGACCCGTTCGATCAGTGGATCGAGCGGGGATGAAGCGCTGGGTGTCGCGGGACGGTGGGCTTTTGCCATATGGTGGCTCCTCTCGAGATCGGTGGAGATCCGGCTGGGTGGGACAGGTTCTTCCGTAAGATAGAGCAGCGGAATGCCAAAATCAAATGCGGAAAAGCAGGTGAGAACAAAAAGACCCCATCCTCACTTTGCCTGTAGCCGCTTCAGCACCTCCCGGGCGTTTTCGTTTTCGGGGTCCAACGCCAGGCTTTTGCTGTAGTTCTCGATGGCCAGAGTGGTGTCGCCGGTCATCAGATATGCCTCACCCAGGCTATCGTACGTGTTGGCCGACTTGGGGAACGCCTGCACGTTGATCCGGAAAACATCAACCGCCTGCTTCGCGCTGCCTCCCTGGAGAAGCTCATACCCCTTTTCGTTCACACGCCCTTCCAGAAGGTGCTGGCCCGGCTTCGCCTTCGCCCGTTCGTTCGTCGCAGCCTCAGCCCCCTGCTGCATCGCGGTTTCGATGACATGGTCCGTGAATGACCGGTTCCGCTCGTTGTCGGCGATCGGCACAACGGCCTCATAATCCGGAGAGAACAGCATCCTGGCAACTTCGCGTCCCGTCCCCTGGAAGCCGTTTGATTTATTGGTCAAGACAATGACGGTGGTGCCTTCATCGATGAACCGGTAGAAGTCGGCAAAGAAGATCCCGTTCGAGCCATTGTGCCAATAGAACGTCGTGCCTCTCGGTGTCCTGTGAACGTCCCATCCGTAGGCATAATATGAAGCCGAGTCCTCCCCTTCCCTCAACTTCGGGCGGTATAGTTTCGCCTTGGCGCCTTCCGAAAGGACACGATCAGTCAGGAGCGCTTGATTCCATCGAAACATGTCTTCCACAGTCGACAGGATCCCGCCGTTCCCCTTCAGGTGCCAGAAGGGACCGTCCTCATCCCATTGCTTCTCCATCGGCTTCCCCCAGACGCGATCATCGTTCTGGTACCCTGTCGCCACAAGGTCATCACTGAAATCGGGCCGCCTGTAGCCGGTCTGCTCCATTCCAGCGGGGTGCCAGAGGTTCCGGTACAGAAAGCTCTCGTACGGCATCCCGGAAACCTTTTCGACAATCATACCCAGGAGGCTGTACCCGATGTTCGAATACGAGAAGGCGGTGCCAGGCCGGAATTTGAGTGGACTTTTCATGACTGTATCCACGAAAGCAGCTTCGGCGATGCGCTCGTAGTCCCCGCCGACATTGCTCACGAGCCCCGAGGAGTGCCTCAGGAGTTGATGAATCGTGATCTCGGACTTGCCGGCGGGCACATTCTTGAAGTACTTCGACAGCCTGTCTTCGGTCGATAACCTCCCCCCCATCTCCAGCTTCATGATCGCGGCTGCGGTAAACTGCTTGGTGACCGAGCCGATGTCGAAGACTGTTCGCGTGGAGTTCTTCAGCTTCTTCTCGACGTTGCTGTACCCATATCCCTCCGAAATCACGACCTTCCCCCGGAATTCGACAAGGACCGCCCCAGAGAACCCCTCATGCTCGAGCGTGTCAAGGTATGCGCGTATGACGGCAACGGTTTCTCCCTGTTCCACCCCAGCAACACCGGTGGAACCTGCTCCTGGACCGTGAAGTGACAGGAGCCCCAACAGAATTACGATGTATTTCATGATGGACCTACTCCTTATTTGTCAGCATGAAATTCGTACGAACGTACTTACTCTCCGGGCAAAATGCAATCAGGGACAGTGCGCGTCGTTCTCTCCTGAATCGCCTCTGATATCGCAAATCATCCTCTGCTTTTCGATAGACATTCCTCTGGATATTCCTTATATATAGATATCCTCATCCGTACTGCACGGAAATTCGGCCGGGAACGAGACAGAGCGTGCTTATCTCGAGCAGAAAGAAGGAAAGGACTCATCCTCCCGCTTCCGTGCTGCGCAGTTCCACTGGATTTACGACGAAGGCCAAAGCAACGAACGAATGAGTTTCCCATCAGAATGGCAACGCCCCTTTTCCCGGTTTTTCAGCCAAAAAGTCTGGCTTCATAACAACACCTTCAGCTTCCGCTGGGCTCTCCTCATTGTCATCCACCTCTGCTCTTCCCTGACCGCCCATACCGAGGCATCGGTCACCCTGAGCGGAACGGTCAAGGACGCGAAGTCGGGAGAACCCCTCCCCGGGGCCAATGTGGTGTTCGTTGGGACCGGGTTCGGCGCATCGACCGACGTGAACGGCAGGTACACCATTCGCGGAATTTCCGCAGGCGAATACCCGGTGAAGGTCAGTTTTGTCGGCTATCAGACCTACGAATCGAAACTCACAGTCAACCCGCCAGCCACCGGCGCCATGGTCAAGGATTACCGGCTTCTTCCGGTCACCATCGAGGGGGAGGAGATCGTCGTCAGCGGACAGGCCATCGGGCAGAACGCCGCGATCAGCCAGCAGCTTGGGGCCTTGCCCGTCATGAACGTCGTTTCTGCTGCGAAGATCCTGGAACTCCCCGACATGACCGCGGCTGATGCCGTTGGGCGCCTTCCGGGCGTTGCCCTGATCAGGGTGGGCGGTGAGGGATCTCAGGTCATCATCCGCGGCATGGCGCCGCAATACAACCAGGTGACCATCGAGGGGGTCGAGCTTCCGACCGATATACCATCGAATAACAACATCACCGGCGTCGATGGTGTGTCAGGCACCCTCGCGCGTCTCGGCGACCGGGCGATAGACCTGAGCATGATCTCGTCCAATATGCTCGGTGGCATTGAGGTCATCAAGGCGGTCACGCCCGACATGGACGCGACGCTGATCGGCGGGACGATCAATTTCACGCTGCGGCGAGCCGCACGGACGACGCCGATGGCGCCACGCAACCTGACGTGGGTTCCCTCCATCGAATTGCGCGCCGAGGGCGGGTACAACGGTTTGAAGAACACCCGGAACGACTACCGACTTGTCGCTTCGCTTGAGAACAGGTTCTTCGATGAATCGTTCGGTATTTTTCTGCAGGGCTCGCTCGAGCGGCGCAATCTGAGCGACAATACCATGTACGCGTCGATGACGCTGCTCAACAAAGCCGCAGGCTATAGCGCAATCCCGACGGTCAGCGCGATCACGGTCAACGACAATTTCCGGACGCGCGAACGGAAAGGAGCGACGGTCGTTCTGGACTTTCAGCACGACGGCGGGGAAATCAATCTTATCAGTTTTTACAATTCCGGACTGACTCGCACGGCAAACAGGAACATTCAGGTCGCCGTGTCTGGTGGGTCGGCGGTCTTCGGCGCCGGCTACAATGACAATTCTATCGACGTGCTGAGCAATCTGTTCACGCTCAAACAGGACCTTCCCTGGTTCCATGTCGATCTCAAGCTCACGCAGGGCCTCTCGGAGAACCTGGATCCCCGGGCGTTGAACTTCACGTTCCAGCAGCGGCAGGCATTGGCGCGTCCGAGCGACTACCTGTACAACGGCCCGGAGATCACCATGCGTGACCTCGCTCTGGATCCAGCGAGAGCGAGATATACCGGACTCTCCGCGAGGGGAACCGAGACGCGGGAGAGGATACTGGCGGGGTACGTCGACCTCCAGCGCGAATTCTCAATCACCGATGGGCTTCTCGGATTCATCAAGATCGGCGGCATGATTCAGCGGCGCAGCCACAGTTATGAGTATGCAACGGAATCGGGTTCGGGAGACGTCCAGGCACTGCTCAGGGCCCTCACTTCGATGGGAGTCGCGGGAGGAAGCCTCTCCGCAAAGAGCGTCTACGATCCTTCATACCCCGTCGGGGAATTCCTCGACGGCACCTACCCTGCGCCGTACGCCTTCGACATGGATCTGCTGACCACCCTCGCACCAGCCGGGGGACGCGGCGTCTCCCTGGATCGACTGGCGTCGACGCTGAACAATTACGACGGGTATGAGACCAAGAGCGCCGTGTACGCAATGGCGAGTCTGTCGCTCGGCGACAACCTCTCGATCGTGCCGGGGGTGCGGTATCAGAATTTGACAACCCATTACACAGGTTTTCGCGGGATCGAGGTGACGCGCGGCGTGCAAGGCAGTAATGCAACGGTCAGCGTGCCGCACGGACTCTGGCTGCCGATGGTTCATGCGAAATACCAACCGACGGAGTGGCTCCAGCTGCGCGCGGCCTATACGAACACGCTGGTGTATTCGGATTACAGCACTCTGTCGCCCCGATATCTGATATCGATGACCGGAGCGATTACCTACAACAACTTCGCGATCAAACCGTCGACTTCGGAGAATGTTGACCTGGTCGTGGCGCTCCATACCGACGAGATCGGCCTCCTTTCATTCAACGGCTTTCGCAAAAGGATCGAAGGGCTGGTGTTCTTTTCGACTCGTTTCCTGAGCGATCTGAGCGAGTTTCCGGACCTTCCGCAGGCCCGGGGGATGAACTACCAGCTCAGCACCTATATCAACAGTAAAATCCCTGTCGATCTCTACGGACTTGAGACCGAATGGCAGACAAATTTCTGGTACCTGCCGGGTATTCTCTCAGGTTTCCTCTTGAACGTGAACTATACGCATATCTTTTCCGAAGCAAAATACCCGAAATCACTCATGCAGTGGCAGTATGAAGAAGACGGCACCGCCACGCGCGTGGTGGCCGATACGTTTTACACGGCGCGGCTTCTCAACCAGCCGAATGACGTCCTGAATCTGATGCTGGGGTACGACTACGCGGGGTTCTCGGCGCGCATCTCGTTTCTCTTCCAGGACAATATCTTCCGAAATCCCGACTGGTGGCCCCAGCTCAGGACGACGTCGGGCCGGTATGGCCGCTGGGACCTCTCGGTCAAGCAGGAGCTTCCCTGGGCAGGACTCCAGGTCTATGTCAATGTCAACAACCTCAACACCGAGGAGGACGTGACGAACAACATGCACCGATCATTTCCGGTCGCGATCGACCAGTATGGCCTGTCGGCGATGGCCGGGGTGCGCGTGCGGCTGTGAATGTTCCAACCTCCACGCCCTCCGACGTAGAGCGCGTAGAAACCCCTTCTCCGAGCCGCTATCGGGTGTTGTCACACAAACAGGCTGGTTTCCGGCGGCTTGCATTTCCGGCAAGAAATGCGGATATTTGGGCCATGCAACTTCCTTATCCGGCCCGCAAGGCTTCATGTGGGCGTCCAATGGTGAATCCGGAAGTTCCTCCCGGCTTTTTCAAGCCCGAAGTTCATTCCATACCGTGACTCCCACACAAGGGGACTGGTACTCTGAGGAATGGATGTGTACATCCCTAGCAAGGAGCAATTACATGCGCACGATGAATATCCTTCTCTTCCTTTGCTGTGCTGCAATCCTTTCCTCGCCACCCGGATGCGGCCGGGGAACAAAATCAGTTACAATGGCTGGCTCCACGGCGTTCCAGCCGTTTGCTGAAAAACTCGCTGACCAGTACATGAGCAAGCAGAGTGAAGTCACCATTACAGTCCAAGGCGGGGGATCCGCTGTCGGCATCCAGTCGGCCATTTCAGGTGCCGCCCAAATAGGAATGGCCGATCTCGTGATACTGCCCGAGGAAGCACAAGTCCTCACCACGACAGTCGCTGCCCGGGACGGCATTGCCGTCGTCGTCAACCCGGCAAACAGCGTCTCCGCGCTCACCACGGACCAGATCCGTGACATCATGAACGGCAAGATCAAGAACTGGAAGGAGGTTGGAGGCGCAGACGCTCCCGTCACGGTGGTATCACGCGAGGCCGGTTCCGGGACGCGCTCCTCGTTTGAGCAGATCATCACCGATATCAGTCTGACAGAAGATGCGCTCATCCAGGACTCCAATGGGACCATCCGGGAGACTGTGGCCAATGATGCGAATGCGATCGGTTATCTTTCTCACGGACTGCTGAACGAGAAGATCAAAGCGCTACTGGTTGACGGGCAGGCGTGCTCGAACGAATCCATTACCGATGGGACCTATAAGCTTGTGAGACCGATCTTCCTGCTCGTGAAGGGCACCCCGGAAAAGGAGGTCCAGGATTTCATTGACTATATACTCTCCGACGAAGGTCAGCAGACGATCACGGCCAATGGCCTTCTTTCTGCCAAATGAGCATCATTGGTGAAAAAGGGGTCCGCCGCATTCTCCTCGTGACGGCATTCTCGGCGCTCTCCGCGCTCCTGCTGATTGCTCTGTTCATCATCAACGAGGGGGTGCCGTTCATTTTCCGGTACGGCTTGCGCGATTTCCTCTTCTCTTCGGAGTGGAAACCCGCCGAGGGGAGGTTCGGCATTTTCCCCATGCTGGCAGCGTCCGTGTGGGTCACGCTCGGAGCCATGGCTGTCGGCGCACCGCTAGGCATCGCAGGGGCGGTCTTCCTCTCGGAATTCGCCCCGAAATCGGTGATGAGAATCATCAAACCTGCCATCGAACTTCTCGCGGCTATTCCTTCGGTTGTGTACGGGTTCATCGGCGTCATGGTCCTGGCACCCCTGATTCGTTCCTCGTTGGGCGGACCAGGCCTTTCCATCTTAGCTGGTTCGATCATCCTGGGAATCATGATCCTGCCGACCATCATGAGCATTTCCATTGATTCGCTCCTGGCCGTGCCGCAGTCGTTTCGCGAAGGTTCGCTAGCCCTGGGTGCAACCACATGGCAGGGCGTCTACCTGGTGATCGTTCGAGCCGCCAAATCCGGAATCATCGCGGGGGTCATCCTCGGGATGGGCCGTGCAATTGGTGAAACCATGGCGGTGATCATGGTGGCCGGCAACGCTGTCAAGATCCCCGATTCGGCACTGGATTCGGCCAGAACCCTGACCGCGAACATCGCTCTGGAAATGAGCTATGCGACTGGTATGCACCGGCAGGCGCTGTTTGCCACCGGTGTTGTCTTGTTCGTCGTGATCATCATTCTAAACTCACTTGCCACCGTGGTGATCAAAGGGAAGGTGGCGCGCCGATGAGAATCTCCGCACGGCTGGCACAGCGCATCGCTGTCACCATCCTGGGGGGCGCAACGTTGGTGACCCTTCTTGCTCTGGTCTATATCGTTTTTTTTGTGCTTGAGAAGGGCCTTGAAGTCGTGAGTGTGGACTTCCTTCTGAGCGACTCCAGAGATATGGGCCGTGCGGGAGGAATCTTCCCCACATTGATCGGCACGGTCGTTCTTCCCCTCCTGGCCCTGTCAATTGCCACCCCCCTTGGCATCTGTACTTCGGTCTTCCTGACAGAGTACACCCTGGAAAATCGGATCACGAGGATCGTCAGATTCGGCACGGATTGCCTGGCCGGGATTCCATCGATCATCTTTGGGCTATTCGGTTTCATCTTCTTCGTTATGACCCTCGGTATGGGATGGTCCATCCTGTCCGGCGGCCTGACGCTTGCGGTGATGGTGCTGCCGACGATCATCAGAACCTCCGAGGAAGCGATCAAGGCGGTGCCACGATCGTATCGTGACGTGAGCTATTCTCTTGGCGCCACACGGTGGCAAACGGTCAAAAAGGTGGTTCTCCCCAATGCTCTGCCGGGGATCCTGACCGGCATCATGCTCGGCATCGGGCGTTCGATCGGCGAAACCGCAGCCGTCATTTTCACTGCTGGCTCATCGCTCCGCCTGCCGCATTCGCTGTTTGACTCCACGCGCACCATGGCAGTTCATTTTTATATCCTTGCTCGCGAGGGCATTTCGACCGAGAATGCCTATGGAACAGCAGCCGTTCTCATCATCTCCGTGCTTCTCGTGAACCTCGCGGCGTACTGGATGATGAACCGGTTTATCGCGAAGCGGTCATAATCTTCCCAGGCCGTCGGATGCAATTGAAGTTTTCCATACATAACCTGTCAGTTTTTCATCGACAGCAAAGGCTCCTCAAGCTTCACGAGTTGCGGATTCCGGCAAAGGAAATCATGAGTGTTATTGGCCCGGCCGGATCCGGCAAAACAACCTTTTTGCGCGCACTGAACAGGATGAACGATCTTGAACCGGACTTCAGGGCCGAAGGACAGGTCCTCCTCGACAGGGAGGACATCTACCAGCCCGGATTTGACGTGGTGCGCTTGCGAAGGAAGGTCGGTATGGTATTCGCGCTTCCGATCGCACTTCCCTTGAGTATTTATGAGAATGTGGTCTACGGGCCCCGCCTGAGCGGCGTCAGATACTCCAAACGGCTCGATGAACTTGTCGAAAAGAGCCTGAAGGCGTCGTTCCTCTGGGATGAAGTGAAGGACAGACTTAAGACTTCCGGCCTGAGGCTTTCCGGGGGACAACAACAACGCCTTTGTCTGGCCCGCACGCTCGCTATGGAACCGGACGTCATCCTTCTCGACGAGCCGTGCTCAGGACTTGATCCGATCTCCACGGCGAAAATCGAAGAGGCGCTGACGGAACTCAAGGATGCCTACACAATCATCCTGGTGACCAACAACACCAAGCAGGCTGCGAGAATATCCGATAACACAGCATTCTTCCTGATGGGAGAACTCATCGAAGTCGGCCCTACAAAGCAGATCTTTACCGCTCCGCGCGAGAAGCGGACGGACGACTACATCGTCGGACGATTTGGATAGCGATGCCCACGACCATCGAAATACGATCCCTCAATCTCTTTTACGGGTCTTTTCAGGCGTTAAAAGCCGTGGACCTGTCGATCGAAAAGAATATCATCACCGCCTTGATCGGGCCATCGGGATGCGGGAAGTCCACACTCCTGAGATGCCTCAACCGCATGAACGACCTGATTCATGGAGTGCGCATCACGGGGGAGGTGCGCTTTGAAGGCAAGAACATTTATGATGCCACGGCGGATGTCGCCACCCTTCGCAAGAGAATCGGCATGGTGTTTCAGCGCCCGAATCCGTTCCCTCTTTCTGTCTATGGCAATGTCGTCTATGGGCTGAAAGTCGCGGGTGAACGCGAGAAGCGGATCATGGACGAAGTTGCGGAGCGGAGCCTTAAGGCTGCCTGGCTGTGGGACAATGTGAAGGACAGGCTGGACCGGCCGGCGCTGGGGCTTCCCCTTGACCAGCAGCAACGATTGTGCATTGCCCGCCTTCTGGCTATCCAACCGGAAGTCATCCTTATGGACGAACCCTGTTCCGCCCTCGATCCCATCGCGACCTCGAAAATCGAGGACCTGATGCTTGATCTCAAGCGAGAGTACTCCATTGTCATCGTGACGCATAACATGCAACAGGCATCCCGCGTGTCGGATTCGACCGGCTATATGTTGCTGGGAGAGATGATCGAGTTCGGACCGACGGCCAATATATTCACAATGCCTGCAAGGAAACTTACCGAGGACTACATTACGGGCAAATACGGTTGAACGGGAGGATATGATGAAAAGGCATTTCCAAAACGAACTGGAAGCATTGAAGGTCTCGCTTGTGAAGATGGGAAGCGTGGTAGAGGAGGCCCTCAAGTCGTCCGTCTTTGCCATTCTCAACAGAGACGACGCGGCGGTGCAGAGAGTCCTCGAGGCAGAGGAGAGAATCAATTTGCTCGAGCTTGAAATTGATCACGCCATTCTGGACCTGCTGGCGCTTCAGCAGCCCGTGGCCAGTGATCTGCGCTTCATCCTCGCCGTTCAGAAGATCAACAACGATCTGGAGCGGATGGGGGACCATGCGGTGAACATCGCCGAGTCAGCGGTGGCGTTGAAAACCCTGCCCGACACGGGGATGCTCGAAGAGATCCCCCGTATGGCCGAACTGACGTTGGGTATTGTCAAGCAGGGACTTGACAGCATGATTCTCAAGGATCCATCACTGGCGGCTGCCGTCCTCCGGGCAGACGATGGGATTGACGATATGAACCGCACGGTCGCCCGAAAGGTCATCGGCCTTGTGAAGAATGACCCCACGGCAATAGCCCTGGGTTTGGAGCTGATCCGGATAAGCCGAAACCTTGAACGCGTGGCTGACCTTACGACGAACATTGCGGAAGACGTTCTCTTCTATGTTCAGGCGCGCGTCGTCAAACACCATGCCGAGGAAAAAGACGATACGCACCGCGAGGTGTACCACGGACCTGGAACAGACTGAACGCAAGGATCATGCGTCAGACGTTCAATGCGCGCATCTCGCTGTAGCTCAAGGGAAGGTCAGGGCAGGCCCACCCCACAAACCCTGTTCACACCCCGGAACTACTCGCCCCCGTTGTCGAGGTACTTCTCCTTGAATGTCGCATTCTCCCCTGCAAGTGTGATGAACACATCCAGGGGGACCACTTCGAATCCGGGACCCAGTCTGTCGCAGATCGATTTTACTCTTGCTACATCACTGTTCTCTCTCACATGGACAAGTAGGAAATATGGCCGAACGCTGTTCAGAGAGGCAAGCTCCTCGAGGTCGGCAGCCGCTTCAGCCTCCGGCTTTTCCGCAGAAAGATAGTAATCGTATGAGATGAACGGACGTTTGTCCCGCAGAGCAAACGTATGCGAGGCAAAATAGCCATTCAGAAAGCCGATTGCATCCGGCATCCCCGCATAATAGGCATCAACAATCTCCTTTGTCAGTTCGTTATTCCCTGCCTCCAGCTTGTCGGCGGAATAGTCCATGATCTCGAACACCTTGAGATCGAGAGAATCCATAAGACGCCTTGCATTCTCTATTTCTCTCGGCAGCCACTTCCGGGGAAACGCCTTGGGATACATGTAGGAAGAGCCCGATAGGCATCCGATGAAATAGTCGTTGGGCGTGGCTTGCGAATAGAAATACTCGAGCATCGCCGGAGACATATACTGGAATTTCATCGACACTTCCCAGGCATAAGGAATAGATCCTCTCCCCGGCTTCACCCATGCCCCGATTCCAAGTCCGTCGGTCTGCACAAGCGCGACATAGACCTTCTCTTCCGGTACATATCTCTTCCCCGGCTGGATGTTGTGATTGTTTTTGAACGTGAAGCCGGGACTTGGCGGCACGCGACACAGGAAACTTGTATTAGGAAGAGTATGCAGTCCATCGACGGTAAGAGCGTACGATGAGGTCAGCGTGACCCACTCTTCTTCGCGGTCTTTTTTGTAGGAGTGCCAGCCCATGACCTGGCTGAGGGGTGTCATGTCAGAGAGCAACTTCTTTGTCAGATTGTACTCCAGTGTATCCGTCTCCCTTGCCGAGAGATCCGTGAAGAAGGCCTTCCTTACCATTCCGTAATCGGCCACACCCGGCAGCAGGACTGAGCCGTGCTCTCCGCCCAGCCAGACGATGAGGTCTTTCGCGCACCGGGACCAATAATGCTGATACGCCCAGCTATAAATCTCATAGTCCGTCTTTCCCGAAAACCTGCCCCGGAAGTCCTCCAGTTGTTTCACACCCACACTTTCCGCGAGAGGGATCAGCTCTTCGGGTATGACGATCCCTTTCTCGAGTCCTGCAACTGTATAAGCAACGATCAAGGATGTGCGGACGTTCTTGTCCCAAACGATGTAGCCTTTGATCTGTCGCTTGAAGAGCTCCAATGCCTGTTCCAGGGAACTCAGCCTGGTGAATGAGTAGTGTCTCTCCCCTTCCAGATACCTGTAGAGCTCGGCCGTGTAATTGAAGGCATATTTGGGGCCATAGACAAAGTACAGAGTGGGCTTCTGTTCATTCACGATCCCCTGCAGCGAGATGAGGCATGCTTGCGAGCCGAGGCCGGAACGGATGTCCCAGTCGTCGCTCATCTGATACACATACGCATTGTTCGCGTCGGCTTTCTTGAATCGGTACTTCAACTCCGACCCCGGTTTTCTGGAGCTCCGCTTTATAGTGTATGTCATGACATTCTTGTCTGAGGAGAGTTCGAACGTGTTGTTGACGTCGATTGGCTTTTCGCCCTGGGAGGTCCCAACGGTATAGTGTTCATCCACTCGCAGGACGTTCTCGCCACTCCAGGATGCCGTCACTTTCTTTATCGCGTGTGGAGGCAGCTTCACCCCCATATATAAGTTTGAAATGAACGTTCTGTCCGTGACGGTCACCGACTTCGTCGTGCCGTCGGTTTTCAACGCCATGGTTTCCCGGCTTGGCCGCCTGGGGCCAACTTCCCTGACCATCGTGATATCGTCACGCCCTACCGTGAACTGGAGCGTCATAGACTGGAAGTAGTCCAGGTTGGAGCTGCTTTCCTTGATCAGTATCCACTTCCCCTGAAAGCCCATCTGTTGTGCCCCTGCCGCGGTGGCGGCTGCAAGCAAGATCGCGACGAGTCGAACCAGAGATTTCATTGATTCTCCATGAGACTTGTATGTCGACGTGTACGAGCCGTGTCAGGCGGTCTCCGAAATGCGTTTCCCCTCATTCAAACTGCCTGGCGTCCTTGGTCCATTTCGTATCACGGAACCGTTCTTCAAAGGTTGGTTTCTCCGCGGCGTACCGGAGGAACAGATCCAGCGGCACCACCTCGAAATCCTTGCTCACACGGTCAAGGATGTTCTTCGTGCGCTGGAGATCGCTATACTCGCGGATGTGGATCAACAGGAAGTATGGCCGTTTCGGATTCACGCGTGCCAGTTCCTCCAGATCGGCTGCAGCATCGGCTTCAGGGCGTTCCGGCGAGAGATAGTAGTCGAATGACACGAGCGGCTTGCCGTCCCGGACCGCGAACGTGAACGCCGGAGCGTACCCGTTGATGAAACCGGTCGCCTCGGGCATTCCTTTGACGTAGGTCTCAAACACCTCTTTGGTCAGGTCGGTGTTCCCTTCCACCGTCGCCCCTTCCGAGTAGTCCATGAATTCGAACACTGGCAGGTCGAGCGCACGTGTCTGCTCTCTCGTCATCGCGACAATCCCGGGCAGCTTCTCGGCGGGGATCGCTTTGGGGTAGACATACCCGGGGCCGGAAAGGCCGCCCACGAAGTAGTCGTTCGGTGTCGCGGTGGTCCAGAAATACTCCAGCATCGCCGGGGCGAGCCACAGGAAGTTCATCGTCACCTCCCAGGAACAGGGAATCGCCCCTCGGCCAGGCCTGAACCACGCGCCAAGGCCCATGCCGTCAGTTTGGACGAGCGCCACGTAGACCTTGTTCTGGGGAACGTACCGCTTGCCGGGTTGGACGGAGTGGTTGTTCTTCCAGACAAAGCCTTTTGACGCCGGCGTCTGACAGGAGAAGCTCATGTTCGGAAGAGTATGCAGCCCCTCGACCCTCAGACCGAAGTTGGAGGTCAATGTCACGTAGTCGCGCTCCTTGTCCTTGGCATACGAATGCCATCCCATCACCATCGACAGCGGCTTCATCTCACTCAGGATCTTGCGGGCGAGGGCATATTCCGCCGTATCCGTCACCTCGCAGGAAAGATCCGAGAAGAACGCCTTCTTGTACATCCCGAAATCCGCAACTCCAGGCTTCATGATCCTTCCCGCCTCTCCACCTAACCACACCACGTAGTCCCTGCTGCACCGCTTCCAGTACTGTTCATACGCCCAGGTGAAGATCTCGAGATCCGACTTCCCGGTGAATTTGCCTCGAAAATCCGCCACCGGCTTGAGACCAGCCTGCTCCACCATCGGAATGAGCTCTTCGCTCACAACCACCGCTTCCTCCAGACCGGCTACCGTGTAGGCAACAATCAAAGACGTCCGCACCCCCTTGTCCCACACCACATACCCCTTCACGGCGGATCGAAACGTTTTCAGCGCCTGTTCTGGAGAGCGTAGTTCGACGAACGTGTAATTCCGCTTCTCCTTGTAGTACTCCAGCACGCCCGGCGTGTAAAGGAAGTCCCATTTTTCGGGATACACAAAGTATAGTTGCGGCGACTTGAGATTGGCGAGCCCCTGCAGGCTGATCAAAAAAGCTTGTTGCGGGAGCTTCCCCTCGATTGACCAGTCGTCTTCGAGCTTCATCATATAGGCTTTCGCGGAACCTTCGCGTTTGAGGACGAAACGGGTCAGCGGTCCGGTAGTCCGCGAGGACCGTTCGATTGTGTAACTCATGGTTTCCTCGTCGTCCGCCAAAGCGTAGGTGCGCACAATGGTCATCGTCATCGGCCCCTGGGATCCTCGCACGCGGGCTTTCTCATTGATCTTGAGGATCTTCCCGCCGGCTCCGAGCGATGCGCTCACCTCCCTGTCGGTGCCTTCCACCATCATCAAACCCATGAACGCATTGGAGGGAAAGACCCGGTTCGTCACGGGGACCTTCACCACTGTGCCGTCCGTGGAGAGCGTCATCGAATCACGATGGCTCCGGCCTCTTCCCCAGAGATTGACCACTACCAGGCTTTTCCCGGACGTCCGTAGTTCCACTCCCATCGATCTGTACAGGTCAATATCGGTGCTCTTGTGTGGCAGGTATTCCCATGTGCCGAGGAGACCGGGATTGATTTGTGATATGGCAATAAGGGGGATGCACAACAGCAGCAGCATGGATAGTCCGAGATGTCTCATGGGTGGTTCCTGATAATGATGAAGAGCGCAGTGGAATGAAGGTAGGAGAACGACTTCTTCCGTAAGA
>JAGDMJ010000495.1 GCA_017860555.1 Bacteroidota bacterium | reverse complement strand
CAGACGGAAGCGTTGATGAAAGGAAAAGAGCCGGAAGAGGTTCTTGAGGAATTAAGGCAGTCTGGAACGAAGGAGGAAGAGATTAAGAAGGTATTGCCCTACAGGGTCTTCAAGGGGAATCGGCCAACCAACTCCATCCTTGTCAAGAAGATGACGCCCAGGACACTCGGGAGTCTCACAGCCCTGTATGAACACAAGATCTTTGTTCAGGGAATGATCTGGAACATCTTCAGCTTCGACCAATGGGGTGTGGAACTTGGCAAGCAACTCGCGAACAGGATCTTTCCCGAGTTGAAGGACGAGACAGGGATGACCTCCCATGACTCTTCGACCAATGGTTTAATCAACACCTTCAAAGAGTTCAGGAGATGATGGAAGCTCCCCACCCTTGCCTGCCGGCAGGCACAGGGCGGGGCTTCCCGGCTAGGCTGCGGACGGCACGGAGCACGGACATCATTTCCTCCTGGAAATCAAGCGGGAGGCCACCAACCGAGGTACGGCCGGGGAAACAACGAAGACCCAAACGGCGAAGAAAATACAGGGACGGCGACCAGGAGGGAACGAAATGAAAGAAATGAAAGAGATCTTCAAGATGGCACGCGGAATCGCCAAGCCATTCCGTGTAACTGACGGCGATGGGTTCCGTTTGAAGGATTTCGACCCGGGGGATACCCTGAACCTCAAGTTTGAGGACAAACCGCGCGCGAAGGAAACGCTGGCCAGCGGCGTCGAGACCCTGGCCACCCTTCAAGACATGCTCTATGCGCAGGACCATTGGGCGGTGTTGCTCATCTTCCAGGCGATGGACGCGGCGGGCAAGGATGGCGCCATCAAACATGTCATGTCCGGCGTCAATCCGCAGGGCGTCGAGGTCTATTCCTTCAAAACACCCTCCGCCGAGGATCTGGATCACGATTACCTCTGGCGCTGCATCAAGTGTCTGCCGCAGCGTGGCCGGATCGGCATCTTCAACCGCAGCTACTACGAAGAGACGCTGATCGTGCGGGTGCACCCGGAGTATCTGGCAAGGCAAAAGCTTCCGTCCGAACTTGTCACCAAGGACATCTGGAAGGAGCGGTTTAAGGATATTCGGAGTTTCGAGCGCTATCTGGCGCGTAACGGCATCGCGATCCGAAAGTTTTTCCTCCACGTGTCGAAGAAAGAGCAGAAGAATCGTTTCCTCGAAAGGGTGGAGAACCCGAGCAAGAATTGGAAGTTCTCGGCGAGCGACATGGAGGAGCGCAAGTTCTGGGACCAATACATGGAGGCCTACGAGGATATGATTCGGCAGACCGCGACCAAAGACGCGCCCTGGTTTGTGGTGCCCGCTGACAACAAGTGGTTCACCCGAGTTGTCGTCTCGGCTGCAGTCATTGACGCGCTCGCCTCGCTGAACCTGAGCTACCCGGAAGTGAGCAAGGAGAAATTGAAGGAGCTCGCCGCTGTAAAACAGGCGCTGACAAAGAAATGACGTGTTCGACGAGATCGAGCTTCCTTGCGATGACCACCGCAAGATGCTCGAGACCGATCGGTCGGGGAGGACATCATGGCACCGGAGAAGACACCCACTCTGGTGGGACAGGGAGCGGCAGGCATGATACCGGAGAAATCATCAACGCTGGCAGGACAGAAAGGGGCTGTCAATCTTGACGATCCCTCCCTGTATGTCAATCGTGAACTCTCATGGCTTGAGTTCAATCGGCGCGTGCTCGAAGAAGCCCAGGATCCGCTCACCCCCACTCTCGAAAAACTGAAGTTCGCCACCATTTTCAGCTCGAACCTTGATGAGTACTTCATGGTCCGGGTCGGCGGGCTCTTGCGTGTTCTCAAGGCCGACGTCGGTGGCATCGATGCAAGTGGCAGGACAGTCCGACAGGAGCTCGACGAAATCGCAGAAAAAGTGCAGGCCCTCGTTGACGATCAATACCGGTGCGTCATGGAGGAGGTGCTGCCCCGGCTCAAAAAAGTGAGGATTTTCATTCACCGGATCGACGATCTCGACAAGAAGGAGAGGAAGCGGCTCGAAGAATACTTTGAGGCACAGGTTTTCCCTATTCTAACGCCTCTGGCCGTCGATGCGGGGCACCCCTTTCCATTTCTCGCCAACCTCCGCCTCAACCTGATGGTCGTTTTCAAGGAGGCGAGCGGAATCAAAGTGCCCCAAGCTTACGCCTTCGTCGAAGTTCCCTCCATCCTGCCAAGGCTCGTTCCCGTATCTGCGGAAACGAACGGGTTCCATTTCATTCTTCTCGAGGACCTCATCCGCGAGCACATCCAGAAGTTGTTCCCCGGGATGGAGATCAAAAACATCATCGCGTTCCGGGTCACCCGGAACCACGATTACGACCTTCAGGAAGATGAAGTCATGGATCTTCTAAAGTCCGTAGAGGCCGAGATCAGGGACCGTTCCGACAAGATTGCCGTTCGACTCGAAATCGAGCCCGGTGCTCCCAAGAAGGTTGTCCAGCTGCTCGCCCGGCAGCTCGACGTTGAGGAACGGTTCATCTATGAAATCCATGGCCCGATCAACCTCCGCGATCTCCTTTCACTGTACGAGCTGTCGGTCGATGCCCTCCACAAGGATCCCCCTTTCAACCCCCGTATCCCCCAGCGGTTTGCCGCCGACAAGGATATTTTCACGATCATTCGCGAGGGAGACGTGCTCCTGCACCATCCCTATGACTCGTTCGCGGTGGTCATGGATTTTCTGAACACGGCCGCCGACGATCCTGATGTGCTCGCGATCAAGCAGACGCTCTACCGCATCGGGAAAGACTCCCCGGTCATCGGAGCACTGCGGCGGGCCGCTGAGAACGGTAAGCAGGTAACGGCGGTCGTTGAGCTGAAAGCCCGGTTCGACGAAGAGCACAACATTGATTTGTCGCGTCAGATGGAGGAATCGGGCATCAACGCCGTGTTCGGATTTGTTCGGTGGAAGACCCACTGCAAGGCGACTCTGGTCGTCCGCCGGGAAGGGAAGCGCCTGCGGCGTTACGTCCACGTTTCGAGCGGTAACTACAACACGGCGACCGCGAAGATCTATACCGACATCGGCCTCCTCACCTGCAATC
>JAGDMJ010000494.1 GCA_017860555.1 Bacteroidota bacterium | reverse complement strand
CTGCCAAAAAAGAAGCGAGGCGAACCCGATCATGAGCGCGGCCAGAAGATAGTCGTTTCTGAGCATAAAAAAGAGAGCCGCCAGGACGCATGTCAGAGCGAGGGGAAGGGCGGATCCGGCGGGGGCCACCTGCAGCACCAAGCCGCTTGTCGCTACACCCAGTGCGGAACAGAAGGCGAGAAAACGGTCACGGAGCACTTCTGTCGCCAGGAGGTAGGCTAACACTACAACGAGGCACGAAAAGAACAGGCTGAAGATCTTGGCCAGGAGAAGCCCATCGACTCTCAGCAGTGTGCCGACCGCGACGAAATACGCCCACAAGGGATTGGGTGTTGCGCAGGGATGCCCGGGCACGGTCCCGAAAACACCTTCGGCGGCGATCGTTCGTGCAAGCCGAAGGGAGAGATAGGTGCTGTCGGGGGTGTACGAGAAGTTCCAGGAAGCTGAAACATAGAAGATGAGGATGACGAGCGGCAACCCGTATCGCACAACCTGAAGAACTGCGGGATTGTGATCGTGCTTCACCACCTGGCGCCACTAATTGATGTGTGTGCGGAGCCATGCGAGCAGTTCAGCAACCTCATGGAAGACATATTCCGCCCCCGCGTTGCGAACCCGCTCGCTATCGTAGGAATCCCAGAGAACCGCAGCCATATTGACGCCCGCACCACGGGAGGCCTTGATGTCGCCCAGGGAATCCCCCACCATCAGAACTTCCTGCGGCCGGAGGTCAAATGCCCCGATCACTTTCAGGATACCCTCGGGATCCGGCTTGTGCCTGATGACATCATTCCCCGATACGATCAGGTCGAAATACCCCGCAATTCCGAGCACTCCTAGCGTGATATCGGTGGTGCGCTTCCCTTTGCCGGTGAAAACAGCAAGCCGGACATTCTTGCTCTTGAGAAAACGGAGCACTTCCTCGATCCCGTCATGCAACCTGGCCATGGCATGGTGATGAACGCTATAGAAATCACAAAGTTCGTCCATGATCAGGGGAAGCTTCTCGCTTCCGAAGATCGGTTCCAATGCCCCCTCCTCGGGAGGGCCGAACATCGCCACAATCTCCGCAGGCTGAAATGTCCGGTGAAGGTACTTCTGAGCTACGTGATTGAAACTGGCGAAAATCAGCTCGTTCGTTCGACTCAGCGTGCCGTCAATGTCAAAGATTACGCAGGAAATGCGTGGGGCCATGCGTGCGTTGGTAGCCATTGTCTGGTTTTGTGTAATATAAACAATACCGTTCCGAATATCAATTTGCTATTCCGAGCCGTTCTTGATACATTTTGAGCATGAGTGCACCGCATCTCCTGAAACAGATCATCCTGCGGAAAAACGAGGAACACCGCATCGTCGGCGGGCATCCATGGGTATTCAGCAACGAAATCCGTGATACCCGCGGTTCTCCTGCAATGGGTGATGTGGTAGAACTCCTCACCGCCGGAGGGTTAACACTTGGAATCGGGATCTACAACCCTCATTCGCTCATCGCCTTCCGGTTGCTCTCGGGAACCATTGAAGAGATCGATACGGACTTCTTCCAGTCCCGGATCACGCGGGCGCTGGACCTGCGGCGGACCCTGTATCCGGACTCCTCCACGTACCGCCTGGTCCATGGAGAGGGAGACTTTCTTCCCGGGCTGGTCATCGACAGGTTCAATGAATTCTGCGTCGTGCAGACGGTCTCTCACGGGATGGATCTTCGCCTTCCGATGATCTGTGACGCACTGGAGTCCGTGCTCTCTCCGAAAGGGATTGTCGAGCGGAATGAGTCACCGATGCGAACGCTCGAGCAGCTCCCGCAGAAGAAGGGAGTCCTCAGAGGCGAAGCAGGCAAGCCGACAATCTCCCTGGAGGGCCTGCTCTTCCAGATGGATGTGCTCGAGGGACAGAAGACCGGTTTCTTCCTGGACCAGCGGGAGAACAGGGGTGCGATCGCCCGATTCAGCAAGAATGCGGAAGTTCTTGACTGTTTCTGCAACGACGGTGGCTTTTCCCTTTCTGCGGCGCGGGCGGGAGCATCCTCGGTCACAGGCCTGGACAGTTCCGAGGAAGCGATCACGAACGCCATGGAAAATGCCCGCTTGAATGGCCTTACTGCGGTCCGGTTCGAGCAGGCAGATGTCTTCGAGGCGCTCGGGGCACTGGCAAAGAAGGGTGCCAGGTTCGACCTCCTGGTTCTGGATCCCCCTTCCTTCGCCAGGAGCCGTAAAAACGTCCAGACAGCCAGGAAAGGGTATAAGGAACTCCATACCGGGGCGTTCCGATTGCTGAAGAAGGGCGGCATACTGGCAACCGCTTCATGCTCCCATCACATTGATCCGGACGTTTTCCTCTCCATTGTGGACGATACGGCCCGTAAAGCGGAGCGTCGCATTCAGCTTCTGGAGTGGCGCGGAGCAGCGCCGGACCACCCGACTCTGCCCTCCGTCCCCGAGACCAGGTACCTGAAATTCGGCATTTTCAGGCTCCTGGATTAAACGCAAACAAAAAGAACTTGTCTATTGTTTAGGATAAAAAGGGGAGTTTCCCGGAATGAGATGCGCTCTTGCTTGCACCGTGGCCATGATGTTCGTCCTTGGAACCGCTCATGGACAGTCATCGCTCGTCCTTCGTTCGGACCTGATGCCGGGCATACAGAACGTGGACACACCCGAGACCTTGAATCAAGCAACAGCCACGCCTCCGGATCGGGAGCCGTATAACAATGTCTGGGGTCTTGATATCCTCATCTCCAATGACGGCTTTGGCCTGGGGACATTCTATCGCCGGCTGTTCACGGCGGATCTTTCCGGTTTCGTCTCGTTCTCTGTTTCCGAGTCCAAGGACGAACGGGAGATCGAGCAGTTCGACCCGTACTACCAGATCTCATACGTACCCGGCAAGCTCAATCGTTTCCTCGTGATGCCGCTCTTGATCGGGGTTCAGTACCGGCTGTTCAGGGAGGATATCGTCGAAACGTTCCGGCCCTATATAAATGCGGGCGCGGGCCCGGCGATGATCTACCAGATGCCTTTTGTGGAGTTTACCGAAAATCCCAGCGGGGGAACGGACGTGGAGCAGGTGGACTTTT
>JAGDMJ010000493.1 GCA_017860555.1 Bacteroidota bacterium | reverse complement strand
GTCATGATGAACAGACTCTGGAACTTTCTGAAAAGGATCTTCGGAATGGATGTCTCCTGGGAAACGATGACCCTCTCCCGGGTGGGGATCGATCCGGCATCAGCGCGGTCCCTGACCCGGGTGCTCCAGCCGGTCCACACGGTGCGGCTGAGGCCCGAGCCTGAAGAGCGCGTAGATCCGGAAAATGCGCGAGCGGCCGCGTCGCTGAAACTCTCGTGGCACGGCATCACGGACACCGGGCTGGTAAGAGACCATAACGAGGACAACTTCGCGTTCCTCGATCTCGGGGACATGGTCCTGTTCGTCGTTGCCGACGGAATGGGCGGCCATGATGCCGGAGAGATCGCAAGCGACGTCGCCGTGAGGACGGTATGCAGCGAAGTGCGGAAGGGTGACGGCTGGGACTTGGACCCTCTCGCGCTCGTCGAGCGCGCCGTGCAGCGGGCAAATACCGAGGTGAGGCGCGAAGCTTCGCGCAAAGGCTCGAACATGGGCACGACGCTCACCGTGGCGCTGGTGGAGGACGACACCGCGTATATCGGGAGCGTGGGAGACAGCAGGGTCTACTGCATCGAGAACGGCTCCATCGCCCAGATCACCGAGGACCACTCCGTGGTCGCAAAGCTCGTGGCCGCGGGGCAGTTGACAAAGGAAGAGGCGCGGAACCACCCCCGTTCCAATCTGCTCTACCGCACCATCGGAAACGATGAAACGGTCAAGGTGAACACCTATCGGAAGGAGTTGACACGGGGCGGCACGCTGCTGCTCTGTACGGACGGGCTCTGGGGCGAGGTGAGGGATGAGGAGATGCGGCAGATTTGCGCCGGTGAAGATCACACCGACCTGATCTGCGCACAGCTCGTGCAGAAGGCTGACGCGAACGGCGGGAAGGACAATATCACGGCGATCGTGGTGAAGGTCATCTAAGTGCGGAGTGAGGGAGCATCAGACAAGATCAATAATCATCTTTCGCAAAGCCGCAAAGGCCGCAAAGTTTAACATCAGTGACCCCGTCTTTCTTGGCGAGCTTGGCGCCTTTGCGAGAAACAAGCCTTGCAGGTTTATTGCAGAACAAGGAGGACAACATGAGGAACGAACTGAACATCCGCTGCATCATGAGCAGAGACACGCTGCCGGCAACCGGCGGCGAACAGGCAGTCTACGCGCTGGTGGACATCAGGACCGGCGCCCGCGCCAGCATCGGAACCATGCCGGCGAACATCGCGCTGGTCCTTGACCGGAGCGGTTCCATGGACGGCGAAAAGATGGACAACCTCAAGGAGGCCGTGGGCTACGTGGTGGACCGTCTGGGCGATGAGGACCTTGTCTCGGTCACGATCTTCGACGACCAGGTCGAGACGCTGGTCCCGAGCCAGCCGGCGAAGAACCGTGACGAGATCAAGGCAAGGCTCGCCGGAGTGATCACCCGCGGCGGGACCCAGATATCCGACGGACTCTCCGCAGGCCTCGCGGAAGCGAAGAAGGGGTTCGCGGCGGACCGCGTCAGCCGCGTCCTGCTGTTGACCGACGGACAGACGTGGGACGACGAGGGCGCCTGCCTCAAGCTTGCCGACGAGGCGGGAACACAGGGTGTGTCGATCACGAGCATCGGGATCGGCGATGAGTGGAACGAGAAGCTCCTGCTCCAGATCGCCGAGCGGTCTCGCGGCAACTCGCACTGGATCCAGAATCCCATCGCCATCCTCGACGCCTTCCGGCAGGAGGTGGAGGGCATGCAGGCCGTTGCCGCGACGAACCTGACGATAACGACCCGCATGAGCCCCGGCGTACGGCCGGTCAAGGTGTACACTACGGCCCCGATGATCGCCGATATCAGCAGCCGGGCGATCAACGGCAGCACGGTCCGGGCGGACCTTGGCTCGCTCGATGCCAAGACAGGACAGGTGGTCCTGATCGAAACCCGGGTGCCTGCGCAGAAAGCGGGTACGTACCGGGTAGGCCAGGTGGAGATCGGGTATGACGTGCCCACTGCGGGGCTCTCCGGCCAGAGCGTCAAGACCGACCTGAACGTCGCCTTCGTTGCGGACGCAGCAGCCGCGACCAGGGTGAATGCCGAGGTGATGAACCTCGTCGAAAAGGTGACGGCATTCAAGTTCCAGACCCGGGCGCTCAGCGAGGCAGGCGCCGGCAACATCGCCGCGGCAACGCGGCAGTTCCAGGCAGCCGCCACGGTCCTGCTGAACCTGGGAGAGGACGAGCTTGCCGATGTGGTGGAGCGCGAGATAGCGTCGCTCGAAAAGACCGGATCGTTCACCAGCGCGGGGACCAAGAAGCTCGAGTACGGCACGCGAAAGCTCACGCAGGCAATGAAATAGCTATTGTGGATCGAGCGGCAATCCGCAATCCACAATTTGAAATCCGCAATCGAATAGGAGGACATAGCCATGAAATGCTCACAATGCCAGATGGAGAACATCGAGGGAGCGCTCTTCTGTGAAGAGTGCGGCGCGAAGCTTGAAGCGAATAACGAACTGCAGGAAACGATGAAGGAAACCACAACGGAGCGGCTGGTGCTCGCTTCCGCCGACGGAAGCACCCTTGAGATCCCCGCCAAGGAAGAGGTGGTCATCGGCAGGGAGGACCCCATCAGCGAGGTCTTCCCCGATCTCGATCTGACGGGCTTCGGCGGCATGGAGAAGGGCGTATCGCGCAAGCACGCGGTGATCCATTGCTCGGGCGCGGACTACACCGTCGAGGACATGGGCTCCACGAACGGGACCTATGTGAACCGCAAGAAGGTCCTGCCGAACACGCCTCAGGCGATCAAGCCCGGCGACGAAATCCGGTTCGGCAAGCTGGCATTCTCGCTCAAGGCAGCGTAGTGAAACACAGACGCTCAGAAGGTGGGAGGGTAAGAGGGTAGGAAAATAATGAGAAGAACGAAGAACTGGCTTACCTTCCTACCCTCCCAACTTCTTACCTTCGGCCGTACAGCAGTACATAAGGAGGTTCCCATGATCAGAGTATCCGATAGGACGATCAAAACGGTAGTGTATACCATCGCGGCCATGGTAACGTGGCTTCTCACCACTGTCTACTACCTGCTGTCCGCTTCTCATTAATGAAGCGAGTAAAGGAGGTCACCATGCGC
>JAGDMJ010000492.1 GCA_017860555.1 Bacteroidota bacterium | reverse complement strand
GGCGTTCCCAGCCGGCTGGAGATGCTCACAAAGAGCTGATCGCTTTCCCACTGATTGTCCGGATTCCAGTACAGTCCCGAGGAATCATTCACGACATCCTTGATGTGAATGAACACGAAGAGCGTTTCCCGGGCCCAGAGCATCCGGCCCGACAACTCCGGATAATCCGGCTCAATCACCTCACGGCCGTAAAAATTGAAATATCCCTCGAAACCAACCGGAGTAATGACATCGGCCTTCGCCCCGCCGTTCCATTCCGGTTCATCGGCCTTCCCGTCGATCGTGATCGCGGCAGGGTCGACCTTCGGGACATCGATAAGTTTTCTCTGCGCAAACAGCGAGATTACAGACAGCAGAAGGCAAATTGTCAGCATTCCAGAGATAGTGAACTTTCTCATTGGAGCCTCCTAAAATGAGTATACTGTGAAAGAACGATTTGCCACACGACAGCTGTTTCCACATCTTTATCTCAAGTCCCCCAGCAATGCGTCACCTCCTTCCACTGAAGGTCGTGTTGTTGTTGAACAAAGGATGCCTCACGCCGTCGTTCAGTAGGTCTCGAACGTGGCATAGGCGTAATTATATGCAGAACGTGTTCGGTTTCTCTGATCCCAGGCCATGTTGGCGATCCACACGTAGTACGCGAGATTCCGCTGAAGCCCTGTCGCAGGGAACGCCGTGAAAACATCCGTACCGGGAACTTCCTGCCCGGCTATGAGCGGCGGCACAATGACATCTCTTGTCCAGTAGACCCGCTGACCGGAAGAGGTATCAACAGCAAGGACCTCCCAGACGACCGTTGACACTTCATAATGGTCTCCCCCTGCGATCCCGATATTCGCGAGCAGGGTGTCTGGTGGAGGCGTACCCGTCTGCGTGATGCGCCAGCGGAGGATGGGCGCGTTGCTGGTGTCCGTCTGGATCACTTCGATAACACCAAGCCTTCCCACCGGACGTAGGTTCTTGATGCCGATGTAGAGATCGATCGGGCATATTTCCACATTGAAGGACTGCTGACTCAGGAAAATCGAATCGCCACTCACGCGGGACGGGGTGGCGAGCGCCGTGTCCAATAACAGAAGTTTCCCGGGATTGGCGGAAATCGTTCCCCAGACGTCCTCCCTGGCAACCCAGAACGTATACAGCTGATCTTCATTCAGGATTGTCGTGGGGCGCCCGCCAAATGTTGTAGTAAGGTCCTCCGCGCCAGAAGGGAGCTGGCCGAATCGCTGCTGGTACGGGATCGCGTTGCCTGCCCGGTGAATCAACCAGGCAAGCGAAGTATCGAGCCTGGCCGATCCTCCTCTGTTGACGCCCAGACCGCTTACATATCCTCCACCCCAGGAGATCCGCGGGACATAAACACTGTCCTCCACGTTGATCTGTGTGAGACTCATCTGGCCGGGAGCATAGGGGGCGAGCGGCGCCTCTTCATCCGTACAGCTGATGAATGTACCCCCGAGAAGAAGAACCCCAAAAAGGGTCCGGATCACAGGGGTAGCTCCCATTTGACGTACCATGGCTGTACCTCGTCGATATTTACAATCGTTAGTCTTTCAAACCGCTGAGTGTTATTCCTTTGATGAAGTACTTCTGCGCGACGAAAAACACCAGGAGAATGGGGAGTGTCGCGGTCACCGAAGCGGCCATCAACTGCCCCCAGTCGGTCTGGTACCGGTCGCGGAAGATCGCCAGGCCGAGCTGCACCGTACGCATCTCCTCCGAGTTGACGACGATCAACGCCCAGAGGAAATCATTGAATACCCCCATGAACGTAAAAACTGCAAGTGTCGCAAGCGCCGGTTTCGACAGTGGCAGGATAATGCGCCAGAGCAGGCCGAACCGTCCGCAGCCGTCGATGCTCGCGGCATCTTCCAGGTCCCGGGGAATGGTCAGGAAGAACTGCCGCAGTAGAAAAGTCCCGAAGGCCGACGCCAGCCCCGGGACGATCAACGCTGCGTAGGAGTCGATCCATCCGAGCCAATACAGCATCATGAAGCCCGGGATCATCGTGACCTGGCCGGGAATCATCATGGTGCCCAGGAAAATGTAGAAGAGCACGTCGCGCCCCCAGAAGCGGAGCCGGGCAAAGGCAAACGCAGCCATGGAACAGGTGATGATCTGCCCGATCGTCACCGCGACCGCGATGACCACGCTGTTGAAATAGAATCTCCCGAACGGAGCCGCGCTGAACGCATTGACGTAGTTGTCGACGATGAACTCCTTCGGCCACCAGACGGGCGGGTACGTCAGGATATCCGGGAGTGTCTTGAACGATGTCATGAGCATCCAGAGGAACGGAGCGACCGTGATAAGCGCGAGGCCGTACATTGCCAGATGGAGCACAACGGATCCGATGACCTTCTTCTGCTTCATGGTCACGAGCTATAGTGGATGCTTCCCCGAAGATACTTCATCTGCAGCATCGTCAGGATGAACACAACCGCGAACAGGAGATAAGCGACGGCGGACGCATACCCCATATCAAAGAACTTGAACGCCTGCTCATACAGATAGAAGACCAGCACCTTGGTGCTGCCCAGCGGTCCGCCGGAGGTCAGGACATAGACGGTGTCGAACACCTGGAACGAACCAATGACCGACATGACCAGCACGAAGAACGTGGTGGGGCTCAGCAACGGGACGGTGATGTTCCAGAATTGCTTCCACTTCCCCGCGCCGTCGATCTGCGCGGCCTCATAATAATGTTCAGGGATCCCCTGCAGGCCTGCGGAGAACAATACCATATTGAAGCCGAAAGTCTTCCAAACCCCCATCACGATCAGCGCGAACATCGCCGAGGTCGGGTTGTTCAGCCAGTTCACCGCCGGGATTCCGAACCAGCTCAGGCCGTAGTTCAACAACCCGAAGCTCGGCTCATATACCCAGCGCCAGATCACGGCCGCCGCGACGGACGACATGACGACCGGCGCGAAAAACGCCGTGCGCAACAACTTCTTTCCGGCAAGTTTCTTGTTCAGGAAGTATGCGATGCCGAGCGAGATCACCATGTTCAGCGGCACGGTCCCGAGCGTGTAGACCGCCGTGTTCTTCAGGACCGACCAGAACTCAGGGTTCTGAACGATCGAAGAGTAGTTGCCCACTCCGACGAATGATTC
>JAGDMJ010000011.1 GCA_017860555.1 Bacteroidota bacterium | reverse complement strand
GGAAAACGAGATGTATGGAGGGCGGAAGGATTGAAAATGGAGGATCGAGAATCGAGGATGACGATGACAGCTCAGCACTCCGAGGACCGGCGCCGCGCCGATCGCAGCTGGATGCCGGCTGCCAAGGCGAACTTTCTCACATCTCCAGTGAACGAGTGACGGTCGAGGCAAAACACGGCGGCAGGACCAGGGTGAGCACCGAGCGGGCGGATTTTGTTATACCGCTGCTGCTTGTGCTGCTTGACGCCCTCGCCATTGAATCGGCTTTTCTGGCCTCATACGCGCTCCGCTTTCACACCGGCGTGTTCGATGCCCTCGGCTTTGTGAAGGAGAACGCTCCTCCCATCCAGGGCTATGTGCTCGGATCCTTTGTTGTGATCGTCGTCTGGTTGATGCTGTTCGATTCGCGGAATATGTTCGCGGCGCGGAGAAATGTGACGCTTGCGGACGAGCTGCTCAACATCGTGAGGGTGGTGAGCCTGGGGATGCTGATCGTCATGAGCGCCGCATTCTTCTACCGCGGATTCTCTTATTCCCGTGTCGTGTTCGGATTGCTCTGGGGGACCGCCATCGTCTTTGTGTTTGCCGGAAGATTCGGCGTGCGGTTGTACGAACGCTCGCTCTACCGTCGCGGACGCCACCTCCAGCCGGCGGTGATCTTTGGGAACAACGGCGTCGCCGGGGATGTGTACCAGAGGCTCAATCATCATGCGTCGTTCGGGATCGCCATCGCCGGGTACTTCGCGGACACGCCGGCAGACAGCTCCCAACCTCTTGCCGCGGCGCCGTACCTTGGGACGTTGCACGAGGCCCCGGCCTTCATCCGGGAACACCGCATCCGGCTTGGATTCATCGCTCTGCAGTTCCATGAGCACGACGACTTTCTCGACCTTGTCGCCGGCTGCGAAGGCGTCAACATCGAATTCATGATGGTCCCCGACATGCTCGGAGTGCTCACCAGCCAGGTCAAGGTGCGGGAACTTGAAGGCATCCCGTTCCTCAAGATCAAAGGGATCCCGCTCACGGCATGGGGACACGTGACCAAACGGCTCTTCGACGTCGCTGTTTCCGGCCTGACCCTTCTGTTGCTCTCTCCGATCCTGCTCGTGATCGCCGTGGCGATCAGGCTTGATTCCACGGGACCGGTCCTCTTCAGACAGCAGCGCGCGGGCCTGGACGGGAAGCCCTTCACGATGTACAAGTTCAGATCCATGCGCGTGGGGTCCGAGAAATTCGACGCACAGGCGGGCCTCGGCGTGAAGAACGATCCCCGCCGCACCCGCATCGGAAAACTCCTGCGACGCACCAGCCTGGACGAGTTGCCGCAGCTCCTGAACGTGCTGAAGGGAGAGATGAGCCTCGTCGGGCCGCGTCCCGAACGGAGCAGGTTGGTGCAGGAGTTCGGCGCCGTGGTTCCGCAGTATCTTGACCGCCACAGGGTGAAGACGGGAGTCACAGGATGGGCACAGGTGAACGGTCTGCGCGGCGACACCTCGATCGAAGAGCGGGTAAAATACGACCTGTATTACATCGAAAACTGGTCTCTTGCCTTCGACATCAAGATCCTGCTCCGTACCATTCGAGCGGCATTTGCATCGAGGGGGCGGGAATGACTGCTTCCGCGAAGCGCCTCCTATCAGCAATGCATTCGGGGTATTAAGCGCATATGGTTCCACTCATCGTCTTCTATTTACACATCGTCGGAAGTGCGGCCGCGTTCACGCGCCGATGGCAGGATGAAGGAGTAGGCGAGGGCATCCTCGCGGTCTTTTTCGTTGCGCTGATTTTCTTCGTGGGATGGGGAATGGCCTCCTTCGTCATGAAGATCTTCATGGCTCCGGAGGGATTGGGGGAGTTGTTCGACAGGGATTCCGCCTCGCTTGCGCTGCTGACTCTCCTGGAGTCGGTGTTCTATTACTACTATCTGCGCAGCGAGGAATCAGAACTTGCAGGCCAGGAGTGAGGGCTGGGCGCCGCTCACTCCTGACCTGTGAAGATTACTGCATGATGTCGATCCAGAGGCCGTCTGGTATCTGCCCGGACAGCTTCGCGATCGCTTCGCGGGCTTCGCTTCTCGTACCGTATCTGCCAACGCGCACCCGGTGCCACTCCTGCCCGTCGACCTCGATGTCCATGACGTACGAGTCAAACCCGGCCGCGCTCAACTCCTGCGCCTGGCGGTTCGCCTTCCCCCGACTCTTCCAGGATGACACCTGCACGGTGTACCTGCCCGTGCCCGACGGTGCTGTTGTCAACCCCGGAGCGGTAACGGGCGCTGCAGCTTTTTTGGCCACCTCCGCAGGCTTCGCAGGCGCCTCTTTCCCCGTCTCAGGCGTGACCGTCGGCAACGGCGTCACTTCCTGTCCGGTCGGGGGTGCGGTCGCCGCCTGTTCGCCGCCAGTGCCCGGCTCGGGAAGCGAAGGCTCCGAAATCTGCTCTACCACCTTGGGCACCTTCTTGCCCCAGAGATGGATGACATTGAAGTAGTTCAAGGAGACCACAGCGGCGCCAAGGACCAAGAAAGCCACAACAATCGCAAGCCAGGGAGTTTTTCTCTCGCCGTCAGGCCCAACTTCGCGCAAGGTCGGCGGAGGGGTAATGGGACTCTCCTCAGGTGGCCCCGAAGATATTCCAGATCCTTCCTCTTCATCTCGTAAGTTCAGTCGTGGCATGACATGCTCCTCTTCTGGTTGAGTGACTTCACGTCTGGATGATGCAGCACGCTCATAGTCATCAAGTGTGACTTCCCTGCTCGTATCAAATATGAACTCCTTCCCTCGCTCCACAGTCGGATCGTATGGACCTTGTGGTCCCTTGTATTCCGCGTCACCGGCCTGCGGAGTCACCACGTACTTGCCGGTGACCAGCGATCGAAGATTCTCGAATCGCTGATTGACTTTTCGAGCCAGTTCCTGTTCAGGCTCAAAGTAAGGGATTTTCCTCGTCCGTTTCACTCCGGCGACTCTCGTCCCGAATGTGCCGAAATTCGGCACTTCTACCCGCTGCCCCCGCTGCAAAGCGGAGAGAAGATAGACATAAAACAGATGAGACACTGCCCCAACTTCCGTTTCACCCGCAACACCCCTATCCACGCACTTCTTGAGGATGTCGGATCGGTTCATTGAGCTTTGTTACTCCAGTTGATGAGGTCCCGAGAGGGTGTGAACAAGAGGTAATCCTTCGGCGGAATGATGAAAATCTCGTGCGTTTCGGTGTTGATCCCTTTGCGGCCCGGACGGTGGTCGACAAGAAAATCGCCGATATTGTCCAGTTCAAGCTCCCCGCCAAGAAGCAACTCTTCGGTCCAGACTTCACCGATGGTCTGAATAATATCGCGCACGGTCTGCTTTGAAATCCCGGCCCGTTCCGATATCATATTGATCAGTTCATCCTGGCTCATACCGTTTCCTAAATGAAGAACGACAGGAGGAAAAAGGGGAAAACAGCTCCGGCGAGCCACCATCTGCGCTTGGTGCTGGGCAGATGATGGTCGTGTGACGTGAAGCAGAAGATAGAAAACAGGAGTTTGGTAAGGGTTTCGAGCACTAGTCTGCAGTCCCTGTCCGTTAAAGTAATTTACTAGATGGAAGGGTCGAAGTCAAGGCTTTTTTGATGTATTTACATCGTTCACTCCCCCCGAGGCAGTGTCGATTTGAACGGAGTCTCCGGCAAGTGCCGCCGGTACCTGGACGTCTGCGGGGTCCTTGTAGCGGCCGAGGAATACGTCAAATGCCGCCGCGTTCCCCTTCTGGAATCCGACTATCAACTCTCTGTCTGTCTGCCGCTCCAGAGGATTCGTCTTGAACATTGGTCAATCATCAACGCCCCGGATTGGAGGAAGTTCCATCATCCCAGCAATTGTGCTAGCACAAATTGCATGACCTGCCTGGGATCCGCAGAGCCGGTCTTGGACTGCTCGTCGGCTTCCACAAGTATTTCAAACGCACGTTCGATCTCGTGCACGGGAACACGCCCCACTGCATCCAGATACTCCCGGAGAAAGTACGGGTTCACTCTCGCTTCCGAGGCCAGATCCTCCTGCGGCACGTTCCGCCGACGGAGGTCATGAAGCCTGTACAGGGTCGAGAAATAGCCGGTCAACATGATAATGATATACGGGACGCTACCACCGGCATCCAGCATCCGTTCCATGATCTCGGAGGCGCGCTTGAGATCTCTCCCTCCGATCGCTTTCTGCAGCTCGAAGACCGTGAGCTCCTTCGACATCCCCACCACAGCCGTGATGTCATCGGCGCTGACCGAGGTTCTCGTTCCCATGTAGATGTAGATCTTGTCGAGCTCGTTCTGCAACTCTCGGAGCGACGTCCCGATATACGCCGCAAGCAACCTGCAGGCCTCCTGCGAAATATCGTGTTGCTGCTTCTTCACGCGCGCGGCGATCCATCCGGGGATGCGGTCATCATACAGCGGTTTGAATTCCACCGCGGCACCCGTCCGCTTAATGGTCACAAAAGGCTTCTTCCTGGTATCGATCTTTCCGCCGGCCAGGATCAGGCAGGTGCTATTCGAGGGCTGCTCGATGTAATTCCCCAGGATCTCGAGACCCTTCGGCGCGAGCATTTCAACATTCTGCACGACGACCGCACGCCGGTCCGCCATCATCGGAAAGGACGACGCTCTCGCCACAATATCGCGGGCATCCGACTCCTCGCCCCGAAGGATGTCCAGGTTGAATTCCTGGGCATCCCCGGGAACCGCCGCGGCAATCACTGACCGGGTGGCCTCTTCAACGAGGAAGTCCTCTTCCCCGTACAGAAGATAGACCGGTGCGAGTTTTCCGCTCGCCAGCGATTCCATCAGATCATCATATGTCGCCTGATCGCGTGCCATGGCCCGGAAGGCGGACGACCGCTATTTGTTCTCCGTTGCTGGTTCTGGCGGCGGCGCAGGTTCGCGGCGCACGACCTCGATCTTCACCCGTGGATTGGGCTTCGGGTCCTTCGAATCGCCGGTGCTCGGCGGCTTGGAGACGGTGACCGTCTTCATGAGAATGTCTTCTTTCGGCTTGCCATCCGTTGGCCCCATCTGCGGGATGATCTCCGTTTCGCCGATCTTCTCCACGACTTCAAGTCCCTTCACAACCTTTCCGAAGATGGTGTAGTTCTTCGGCATCCGGGGAGCGTCCGCAAGCATGATGAAAAATTGGCTGGAATTTGTGTTCGGTCCCTTGTTGGCCATCGCCACAGTGCCTTTCTTGTATCCTTCCTTGAAGGATGGCGCGTTAGGGTTCAACTCATCGACGAAGTCCTTCCCCCAGATGCTCTTGCCGCCCGCGCCCGTCCCGGTGGGATCTCCGCCCTGGATAACGAACCCCTTGGCAACACGGTGAAACAGCACACCGTTAAAATACTTGCGGTCTGCAAGCTTCACGAAGTTTTCAACGGCCTTGGGCGCGTCTTGTGCGAACAACTCGATCTCGATGGTGCCCATTGGAACTTCCTTCCCTGTGACCTTTTGGGATTTCCCTTTGGCGGTGCCGGATGTCTGCCCCGTCATCGGCGTGGCATATATGAGACTCAACAGCACGGCCCCGGTCAGTAGTTTCACAAGGTTTCTCATGGTCAGCACTCCTCTTTATGATGTTTAGAAATAGAACGTGAATCCGAGTCTTGCTCCAAGCCCGAAGAACTGCATCGTCGGGCCGGTGATCGTGTCGCCCGCCGTTCCCGGGGGCATCCCCATGTCATTGGTGATCGCGCCGATGAAATCCCACCGGAGGTTGACCCCCAGATACGCGTACAGACTCTCGCCAAAAGCGGTGTTTCCTTCCGCATCCAGCACAACACCCGGGCCATCACCGCTGTAACGATCATCCTGGGTGAAGAATTTCGCGTCCAGCGAGCCGAAATGATATCCCGCTCCCGCCCCGACTTTCACATTGTACACGTGCTCGTTCAGAAGCACATACTGAACGATGAGCGAGGGGAGGTGGGCCGTCACCGTATACTCGGCCTGCCCGTTGCCGAAGGACGTTGTCACATTGTATGATGCAAGGATGTATGCGTACTCGAGCTTGAGCACCCAGTCAGGCGACACGGGGACTGTGGCTGCCCCGAAAAACTCCACTGCCGATTTGAATTCAGGCAGCCGTTGGTAGTTCCCGGGGGTCGCGTTTGCCAGGTCCACCACGTCCGTCATGCTGAGGTAGCTTACACCCATCCCGCCCGCCATTCCCACTCTGAGATTCTGTTCGGCGGGATTCCCGGCGGCACGGGTGTCCTTCTGCGCGGCCGAACAGACTTGAAGCCCGGCAAAGAGGAGCGCACACCAGGACCAGGCCCCCGAACCGAAAAGTCTCACGCTACCCTCCGTGCTCGGACCGGACCGCTTCCGCGATTGCGAAGTTGTCCCGGAGAAGAAAGTAGGAACCGACGATCGTCACCCCGAAATAGCTCACCGCATGGGTGACGGTTGCGTAGCTCAATGCCAGGGCCGGGTCAATAGCGAAGAGCTTTTCCAGAGCCTGAGCGATGATCGCATGATAGCTTCCGGTCCCCCCGGGAGTCGGGATGCTAAATCCGATGCTCGAGAGCGCCAGAAGCACCAGCGCGGATCCAAAATTCAGCACATGCTCCAGGCCAAAGGCAAAGAAGGCAAAATACGTCATGAGCGCGTACGTAAGCCAGACGAGAATACTCAAGAGGAGAATCGCGAAGGTCTGCCGGGGGCTCTTCAGAAACAGAAACCCGTCCAGGAACGAATGCATCGTGTCCCCTGCTTTCGAAGCGATCCAGCGCGGCAACAGGGGGTTCACAGACCTCAGGACAGTATCAGTCCAATCGCGGCGAACCATGAGGATGATGAGCACGAGCAGCAGCGAGGCAGTGGCCAGAGTCACCGTGATGCCCGCCGCCTTGAGCCATGGGAACGTCTCCCAGAGAGGCCCGGTGTAGAGAACAGGCATGAGCATGACCAGCACAAGGAAGGAGAAGATGTCGATGATCCTCTCGATCACAACTGTGCCGAACGCGGCGCTCGCCGGAAGCGACTCGAGCTTGCCCAGCGCATACGGACGGGCGAGCTCGCCTCCCCGGGGAATGACGTTGTTGATCAAATAGCCGATCATCACCCCGGAGAAAAGGTTGCGGAATCGGATGTCGCGTTTGATCGGATTCATCAGGAAGCGCCAGCGCCACGCCCGTACCGCATGACTGATCATGAGCAAGGTGAACGACGGCAGGATCCACCAGTAATTGGCGGCGACTATCGTGTTCAGCAGCTTTGCGAAATCCGTTCCCCGGAACGCCAGGTAGAGGAAGAGCACCGTCACAAGCGCACTGATCCCGTACCGGAGGGGCATCCGGATCCGACGGGCGACGGACGGGGTGGACGATGGAGGGTGGGGCAACCTGCCTCCTAACGGAGATCGACGACGTCGACTCCCTCGGGAATCCGGTACACGAAGCGGGAGTCCTGCAGCCCCGTGTTGGTACGCAATTCGAGGACTGCGTATGTGGTCTGCTTTTCGCTGACGTCGACAATTTCAACCTGCCGGATCATCCACTCCTTCTCGTCGATCCAGAGCCGGAGCGAATGAATGAAGGACTGCTCGTCCTTGGGCACCAGTTTCAGGATCGTGGCCTGGCTTCCTGCAAGCGTCTCTTCTCCCACAAGCGTGGCGGTGAAGTTCTCCGGAGTCCCGACGAGTATTTTCTCCGGTGACAGGGACTGCGCGTCCTGCTTGAATCGATCGATGATCACCTGGTTGTTCGAGGCCGAATAGGACCAGAGCGTCTGACCGTCGGTCACAATGACCTGATCATCGAGCTCAACGCGGTACTTGTTGTTCTTCTTGACGAAGAGCGTGCCGCTGATCTGCTGTTCGATCTTCGCCATGGGGAATCGAACTTTTTCCGTGAATCGCAACTCGGCATCCTTGACGGTCTCATAGTGCTTCCGCACATTTTCCAGCACTTCCTCCGCGTTCTGCGAAGCAGGGATCACGCTCGATGCGACGAACAGCGGGAGCATGAACAATGCTGCTTTTCCCATCCACCACACGTTATTCATTGAGTATAACCTCCAATTCGGCTTCTGTTTCCACCAGAACTTCACGAGCCTTGCTTCCATCGAAGGGCCCCACGATGCCCGCCGCTTCCAGCTCATCGACGAGCCGTGCGGCGCGAGAATACCCGACCTTCAACCTGCGCTGGAGCAGTGAGACCGAACCCTGCTGGTGCCGCACAACCAGATGGGCCGCTTCGACGAACAGTTCATCACGATCATCGGACCCCGAGCCTCCGCCGGCCCGCTTCTTTTCCGCGATCGAAGGGAGCATGAACGGACGTCCGTAACCCTGCTGCCTGCCAATATGGTCCACCACGGCGTCGACTTCATCGGGGGAGATGTAGGCATTCTGCAATCGGACCGGCTTGGGGCTCCCGCTGGGGAGGTAAAGCATGTCACCATTGCCCAGCAGCTGCTCCGCTCCGTTCATGTCCAGGATGGTCCGCGAATCCGTCTTCGATGCCACCTGGTACGCGATACGCGCGGGAAAATTCGCCTTGATGACCCCGGTGATAACATCCACCGACGGCCTCTGCGTGGCAACGATGAGATGGATGCCCACGGCGCGCGCAAGCTGTGCAAGCCGGGCAATCGGCTCCTCAACTTCCCGGGCCGCCGTAATCATCAGATCGGCGAGTTCATCGATGACCACGATCAGGTACGGCATCTTCGAGTGGATCACGACATCCGTGTTCCGGAGCTTCCCGCTCTTCAGCTTTTCGTTATAGTCTGCAATGTTCCTCACCCCCGCGTGCGAGAGGCGGTCGTAGCGGCTCTCCATCTCATACTCCACCCCCTTCAACGCCATCACCGCGTTGTGCGGAGTGGTAATGATCTCCTCGTCGACGTCGGGAGAGACGGCCAGAAAATGGTTCTTGAGCTTCGCGTATTGCGCGAGTTCGATCTTCTTCGGATCCACAATGACCAGTTTGAGAGAGGACGGGTGCATCCGGTAGAGAAGGCTTGCCAGAATGGTATTGATGCCGACGCTCTTCCCGGAGCCGGTAGAGCCCGCGATGAGCAGGTGCGGCATCTTGCCAAGATCGTCGGTAAAGACTTCGCCGGAGATGGTCTTCCCCATCGCCAGCGGCAGGACCGCAGTCGTGTCGCGGAAATTGTTGGAATTGATCACGCTTCGCACGGTCACGAGAGAGCGATGGGAATTGGGGATCTCAACACCCACCGCGGATTTTCCCGGGATGGGAGCCATGATGCGAATCCCCTTTGCCGCAAGCTTGAGCGCGATATCGTTCTCCAGGCTCACAATCCGGCTGATCTTGACGCCGGTCGCCGGGACAAGTTCGTACAGGGTGACGACCGGTCCCGGCGTGACGCTGACGCTCTCCACTTCCACGTCGAATTCCGCCAGCGTATCGCGCAGCAGATCGGCATTCGCCTTCAACTCCTCGTCATCCACATCTTCTTTTCCCGGGCGGGGAGCATCGAGCAGATCGACGCTCGGAAAGACATAATCCAGTTCCTCGGTCCCAAGAACGGGCGTTTCTTCTATCTGTTCACCCAGCGCCTCGGAGCTTTCTTCCTCGTCGGGGGCGGGCAGGCGTTCGATCTTCATGGGGGGCCGAACCTGGCTCACGGTCTCGGCAGAACGTTGCATACTCTCTCCCGCCATGACCGGCTCGGCAACGGGTTCTTCCAGAGGCGGTTTCGTTATGCGCACGGGCGCCTTTGCGGGGAGTTGTTCCATTTCTTCCCTGGCATCCGGCGCCTCTTCGGCCGTGCGGGACGCTGCCGCTTTCGCCCGGTGAGTCGCCCAGGCTTCCCGTTTTCGCTCCAGCCAGTCCCAGATCCGGAGCGCAAGGGCCTTGATCCGGTCAATGGTCTGGTGGAGGTCAAGGTCCACGGCGAGGACCGCGGTAATGAGCATGCCCGACAGCAGCACCACGGAACCACCCACGCGGCCCAAAAGGCGGGCAAGCATCGAGGCAATGAAAAAACCCACGGCGCCGCACCATTCCGTCCCGGGGCCGGCTTCGGCAAAAATAAGCTGGCTCATGCCGAATGTCGCCGAGAGGAGCAGCATGCCGGATAGGGTGTAATTGGTGATTTGCACCGTCCGGCCGTAATCACGCCGACGAAGGATGGTCCATCCCCAGAGCCCGAGAAGAAACGGAAGCGCAAAGACACTGTACCCGATGGTGTTCTTGATGAAGAAATCGGAGAGGTACGCCCCGGCCAGTCCCAACGCGTTGCGCACCTGGGCTGCCTTCGCGCTCGCCTCTTCGTTCGACCCGATCGACTTGTAGAGGTCGGAGAACCGGACGCCTAACCCTTCATCGGCAACATCATACGAGACGAACGCGATGAACAGCAGGAGTGCCCCGGCTATCATCAGAATGGAGATGACGGCCTTTCTCTGGTCGGAGTTCTTGCGTGTTTCCACCCTGCGGGAGGAAGAAGATGCAGCTTTAGTGCGATCCAGTGGAGCCATTGAATCCTCGGCAGATCATGAAGGCGCAACGGCCGGAGTGATATCCTTTCTCTCCGCTTCGCGCTTCAACCTAATCACGTTCCCATCCAATTGTGGCAAAACGGGAATCGAATCGACAGATGCACAGAGCTTCAAATCGCCCTCAAAACCAATCTCCTGGAGGTATTTGCCGTGCTGGGTGCTTTGGAGCAGTTTCAGGACGTTCCTTCCATGGCTCCTGTAGAGGCTTTCCGCGGCGAGCGCTCCATCCGAGAGCGTCACCTCGAGGGATCCGTCTTTCAGGAGGCTGTGCACGATCATGCCGGCACAGACGGAATCCTCAAGGGAAAAAGCGCCGTTGGTCCCGGCACATGCCAGAATGAAATCTCCAGGGCGCTCGCGCAAGAATCTCACCACAAGGGCCATGTTGACGAAACCGCAGACGACAAGCGAGCGCGCGTACCGGCCGTTGGCCAGGACCTGCGAGCCATTCGTTGAGCTGAAGACAATGGACTTCCCCTTGACTCGTTCGGGGGTATATTCGGCCGGCGAATTGCCGAGACTGAACCCCTGGATCCTCCGCCCACCCCTCTCTCCACCCAGAAGGACCACGTCCCCCGCTAGCTGGGCGGAGAGCTTCACGGCGGACTCCACCGTGGGCACCGGGATGACTTCTCGCGCACCGTTGGACAATGCGGTGATGATGGTCGTGCTCGCGCGAAGCACGTCAATGGCAACCACTGTCTTGTCCCGCAGCACCGCTTCATCGGCCTGGTGGGGTGTGAAGGACAAATCAATTCGCATGATCGCTCTCCCCTATTTTCTGGAGAGGAACGGGATCGGCGAGACGGTGGCAGGGACCTCGCTGTTTCTGATGCAGATGCTGATGGTCGTGCCGGGCTTCGCCAGCGGAGTCTCCACGTACCCCATCCCGATGCCTTTTTCGAGCACCGGAGAGAACATTCCCGAGGTCACAACGCCCGCGGGCCGGCCGCCGGCGTGGATCGGATACCCTTGCCGCGGGAACGCCTTTTCATTCAGGGCGAATCCCACGAGCTTCCTCTTCGGCCCTTCCTGCTTTGTCTTGAGGATCGGTTGGCGCCCGATGAATTCACCCTTGTCCACCCTGGTGATCCAACCCAGCCCCGCCTCGATCGGGTTTGTCGTCTTGTCAATGTCGTGCCCGTACAGGCAGAACCCCATCTCCAGGCGCAGCGTGTCACGCGCACCCAGCCCCACGGGTCCGATGCCGAACTCCTTGCCGGCGTCCATGACCGCGTTCCACACCTTTTCCGACGTGTGCACATCGGAGGGGAAATAGATCTCGAAGCCCAGCTCTCCGGTGTACCCTGTTCTGGAGATGACCATGTCCGTGCCGGCCAGCTTGTGCCGGATGAAATGGTAGTACTCCACGGCACCCAGGTCCGCCAGGGTCAGCTTGCGCAGCGTGTCCAATGAGCGCGGGCCCTGGACTGCAAGCAACGAGATATCATCCGTACGGTTCTTCAGCCTCACGTCGCCGAAGACATGCGACTCCAGCCAGGCAACGTCCTTCGCAATGTTGGACGCGTTGATCACCAGCATATAGTGATCACCCATATGGTACACCAGGAGGTCATCGACGATGCCCCCGTCGTCATAGCACATCGCGGAATACTGCACGCGCCCTTCGGAGAGCTTTGCGGCGTCGTTCGTGGTCACCCGCTGAACAAACGCGAGCGCGTCACGCCCCCACACTTCCACTTCTCCCATATGCGAGACATCGAAGAGGCCCACCCGCTCGCGGACCCGCTTGTGCTCGTCGATGATGCCGGAATATTGGACGGGCATTTCATACCCGCCAAACTCAACGATCTTCGCTCCGAGGTTCTTGTGGATCTCGTAGAACGCGGTCCGTTTGAGAGAGGGTGCGGTAGTCATGGCATCATTTGTATTGATCGGTGATGTCTTTCCCCTGCTTGCGCGAGATGAATCGGAATTCGCCGACGGGAATCGCCGTGTCGACCTCAAGCCTGATAAGGACGAAATATTTCAGCATGATCTTTCGAAGCCGGTTATACGTGCCATCCTTGAGGTGCAAGGCCAGTTCAGGATTCACCCGGAGCGTCAGCCGGAATTCCTTCGCCTCGCCTTTGAAGCGCCGCACCCACCGCTCGAGCTGGTTCAGGGTCGTGGTCTTCGACTGCACGAGGCCCGTGCCGCCGCACGATGGACAGGGCTCCGTGAAGCTGTGCAAGATGTTCTGACGGATCCTCTGGCGCGTGATCTGTACCAGGCCGAATTCCGTCATCGGCAGCACTGTCACCTTGGCGCGATCCTTCCGGAACTCTTTCTTGAGTTCCTCGTAGACCTTTCTCTTGTTCCGTTCGTCCTCGAGATCGATGAAATCGCAGACGATAATGCCGCCGATGTCGCGGAGACGGAGCTGCCGGCAGATCTCCCGCGCGGCTTCAAGATCCGTTCGCAGTGAATTTTGTTCCTGTTCCTTCTTGGCCGCGTAGCGCCCGCTGTTCACGTCGATCACCACCATGGCCTCGGTGGGCTCGATGATGATGTATCCGCCGCTCTTGAGCCAGACCTTCCGCGCAAGCGTCGTCTCGATCTCTTTCTCGATCCCGTAGACGTCGAAGATCGGCGCTTTGTCCCGGTGCAGTTCAATCTTGTCGAGAAGCTGGGAAGAGGTGTACTTGATATATGCCCGGATCTCACGGTGCAGCTTTTTCGAATCCACAACCACGCGGGAAACGTCGTTGGAGAACAGGTCGCGGATCACGCTCGAGGTCGTGGACATGTCCTTGTACACCAGGCAGGGTGCATTCTCCGACTTGACGGTCTTTTCGATCTCCCGCCAGGTCTTGATGAGGTCTTCCAGATCTTTCTGGAGGGCCTCGTCGTCGCGCCCTTCGGCGACGGTCCGGATGATCACGCCGAACCCTTCCGGCAGGATTCCCTGGACGATCTTGCGGAGGCGCCGCTTCTCCTTGAAGCTGTTGATCTTCTTGGAAATTCCCACTTTGCCGTCAAAGGGCAGGAGGACAAGGAACCGTCCCGCCAGCGATACCTCGGAGGTCACCCGGACCCCCTTCTTGCCGACAGGTTCCTTGGTCACCTGGACAATGATTTCCTGTCCTTTGGCGATCTGGATTTCTTTCTGTGGAGGGTGGCCGTTGTCACGACCGCGCGCGTGTGAAGGAGCGGGATGGGTCGCCTCCTGGGAGTCGTGATGCCCCGGCCGCGGAGCCGTCGCGGCGGCCTCGACCGCGACCTGTGCGGTCTCGGACACGGCGCCTTTTTCTGCTTGCTCGTCCTCTTCCTCATCCTCCCCGATCATCGCCTGATATTCCTCAAGGCGGTTCCCAATATCAGAGAAGTGGAGGAAACCGTCTTGACTGAGCCCCAGGTCGATGAATGCCGCTTTAATCCCCGGCATCACCTTGGCAACTTTGCCAAGGTAGATATCGCCGACCATCTTTTCCTTGTTCGCCGTCTCGACGAACAGTTCCGCAAGGCGTCCATCCTCGGTGATGGCGATCCGCGTTTCGTTGGCCGCCGCGTTGATGATAATCTCTTTCTTCATACCGTACCGATTGTTCCGACCTTTCTGCAGTGGACTTGCGCTGGATGCTCCCACAGTCCCGGAACGAATCAGGCAGGCCCTCGACCCTGTACGAGGGACACACTTTTGAAATCAATAACGCCTCCATCGTTTACCGAACCCTGGCAGCCGAAAATTGTTTTTTTCACCCGAATGCGGGGAGTTGGACGGAAAGTGCCTGCGTGTGCGAAAAAAAAGAGGTCAAGCTCCCCTGCGTCACACTTTGGCTAACCGACCGTTGCTTCCTTCCGGACCTGGCGGAGTTAGGTTACTTACAGTTGCGCAGGACTTGACCTCAAAACCGGTAATTGACAGGTACATGCGGGCAAGCAATCCTCCGCCCGGAGACTTGCGCAGGACAGGCGAGTGGAGCTGATCGGGTTCGAACCGACGGCCTCCTCGTTGCGAACGAGGCGCTCTCCCAGCTGAGCTACAGCCCCCTTCTCTGCTCTTCCTCGCAAGAAGTCCGAGAACATTCAGAATATACGATATTCGATGAATACAATCAACCTCCATCTGGCATCCTTGACAACCGTAGCCGAATTGCGTATTTTTCTAGTAAATATGACCGCTATGTCACAGGAACTCACAGAAAGAGAGAAGACCGTCCTGCACTACGTTGTGCAGGACTTTATTGAGACCGCGTCCCCTATCGGATCGCGTTATATCTCAAAGCGACATGAAGACGTCCTCGGCTTGAGCTCGGCTTCAATCCGGAATGTCATGTCTGATCTCGAATACCTGGGGTATATCGGCCATCCACACACGTCCGCAGGCCGGGTCCCGACGGACCTCGGGTATCGCTTCTACCTGGACAGCCTGATGGAGCTTGAACAGCTCTCTCCCAGGGAAAAACAGGAAATTCGGAAGAATCTGGACTCTGCCGAGGATGCAAGCCAGCTCCTGAAGGAGTCATCCCGCCTCCTGGGCAAAATCTCACGCCAGCTCTGCGTGGTGACGTCGCCGCATTTCAGCGAGGGGATGTTCGAGAAACTCGAGCTGGCGCAACTGTCGTCCAACCGCATTATCGTGATCATTTCCATCAAATCCGGGCTGGCCCGTACGATCATGATGGAGGTGGCAACGGAAATCCAGCGGGAGAAACTGGATGACATTGCCCGGTCCTTGAATGAACGGCTGAGCGGACTCCCCCTGAAACAGATCCGGGGCACCTTCGCCGAACGGGTGAAAGACGTGCAGAACGAGGCAACCGGACTGATCCGCCTGTTTATCGAATCAGTGGACAAACTGTTCGTCCCGGCCAAGACCGAGCGGCTGCACATCGCGGGCGCGGGAAGCGTGATCGAGCAGCCGGAGTTTTCGAATCCTCAGGATTTCCGAAGTGTCATAGAACTCATCAACGACGAAGAGATCATCATCCACGTACTCGAAAAGCACCAGGGCAACCCGAAGGAAGTGAAGGTCACCATCGGGGAAGAGAACGCCGACGAGAAGCTGAAACCGTACAGCGTCATCACGGCAGCGTATACAGCGGGCGATGCCACCGGTTCCATCGGGGTGATCGGGCCGAAACGGATGCTCTATCCGCGCATGATCCCTCTTGTCGATTACGTGGCAAAGACCGTGTCGGAAATGTTTACCAATACCCATCAATCATAATGGCGGACGATATCAAAGAAAAAGACAAGGGAAGAACTGACGACCAGCAGCCACCCGAGGAAGGCACGGGAGAAAACGGGAAAGGGATTCCGATGGCAGCCGAGTTGCAGCAGAAGCTGGAAGAGGCACAGGCAACCGCAGAAATGTGCAGAGATCAGCTGCTTCGCAAGGCAGCAGAGTTTGAAAACTACAAACGAAGGGTCGAAATCGATCAGATGAATTTCGTCAGGACGGCGAACGAGAGCCTCATCGGTCTTCTCCTTCCCGTGCTGGACGATCTGGGACGCTCCCTGAAGCTTGGCAAGGAGGACAAGAGTTACGACGCTTTTTACAAAGGAGTCGAGCTCATTCAGACCAAGTTCCTTCGGATCCTCGAGGGCCAGGGGCTCTCGGCGTTTGATTCAGTGGGAAAGCCGTTCGATGTGGATTTGCATGATGCGCTCTTGCAGGTCCCGCGCGAGGACGTTCCCCCTCATACCGTCGTGGAGGAAGTGGAGCGGGGCTACAAGCTCGGAGACCGCATCCTGAGGCATGCAAAAGTCGTTGTGTCCGCCGAACCGAAGACGGACGAACCGACGAGCCACGATCGCGACGACCATAGGTAGGGGCATGGCCAACAACCGGGACTATTACCAGATTCTGGGTGTTGATCGGGACGCTTCTCAGGACGAGGTCAAGAAGGCGTACCGAAAGCTCGCGCTCCAGTATCACCCGGACAGAAATCCGGGAAACAAGGATGCGGAAGAGAAGTTCAAGCTGGCTGCCGAGGCCTACGAAGTTCTTGGCGACCCGGACAAACGCCAACGGTATGACCGGTTCGGGCCCGAGGGGCTCCGCGGAAGCGCGGACTTCCGTCACTTCGACAACATGAACGATATCTTCAGCACCTTCAGCGATATCTTCGCGGGCGGGTCGATCTTCGACGAGATGTTCGGGGCCGGCGGGGCACGGCCGCGTCAGCGCGGCAGCGCCGCTTCGGTCGGCTCGGATCTCAAGATCCGCCTGAAGCTCTCTCTCGAGGAGATTGCCACCGGCGTCGAGAAGAAGCTGAAAGTAAAGAAATGGAAAACGTGTGAAACATGCAGGGGGACCGGCGCCAGGGAACCGGAAGCCACGCTGACCTGTCCCGTCTGCCATGGATCGGGAGAGATCCGGCAGGTTTCGCGCTCGGTGTTCGGGCAGTTCGTCAATATTGCCACCTGCCAAAACTGCTCCGGCGAAGGGAAAGTGATTAAAGAACCGTGCCTCACGTGCCACGGTGAGGGGCGCGTGCAGGGAGATGGAACCGTCGCCGTGCAGATACCGGCCGGGGTAAGCGAGGGGAATTACATCCCCCTCCGCGGCGAAGGGAATCTCGGCCGCCGGGGAGGCCCCGCGGGAGACATCATCGTCGTGATCGAGGA
>JAGDMJ010000491.1 GCA_017860555.1 Bacteroidota bacterium | reverse complement strand
CTTCCGCCTGGTCATGGGTAACGTAGACTGTTGTGATACCGGTTTTCCGCTGCAGAGCACGTATCTCCTCACGCGTCTGCAGCCGGAGCGTCACATCCAGGTTGCTGAGAGGCTCATCGAAGAGAAGCAGGGCCGGTTCGACAACCAGGGCCCTCGCGACAGCAACGCGCTGTTGTTCTCCACCCGAAAGCAAAGGCACCGGGGCATTTAGCTTTTCACGCAACCGGACGGCATCCAGGACGGATTCCACCTTTTTGCGAATGTCGTCCGGGGAGACATGCTTTGCTTCAAGGCCGAAGGCAATGTTGCCGAACACTGTCATGTGCGGAAAGAGCGCATAATTCTGGAACACCATCCCGATGCTCCGGGCCTCGGGCCGGACCGTAGTGATATCCTTCCCATCGAGGAGGATCGTGCCCGAAGTTACGGATTCAAATCCCGCTATCATCCTCAGGAGCGTAGTTTTTCCGCAGCCGCTGGGGCCAAGGATGGAAAAGAATTCTCCGGAGGGAATCTCAACAGAGACACCGGAGACGGCATCGACGTTCCCAAATCGTTTCGCAACATTGTGGAGAGACAATACGGCCATGGTGGCTGTCAGGGGGTTGTAAGGAGTTGCTTCCCCGATCCCTTCACCTGCTCATCCCATGTTTTCATCCACTCTTTCTCATGCAATGCGATGCTGTTCCAGTCCACTTCCATCGGGCGCAGCGTGAGCCCGGAAATCCACTGCGGCAGGTCGGATGCGGGAATATCTCTCCGGGTGGGGATGCGATAGAATCCCGCGGCCTGCTTGACCATGTTTTCTTTCGAGGTCACGAATTCGTAGAACGCGCGCGCAAGCTCGGGTTGCCTTGTCCCTTTGACGATGGCGATGCAATCAGTGACAAGAGGAGTCCCGCTTGCCGGGATCACATATCCGAACGGATACTTGTTGGCTTCAACCTGCAGTTGAACATCCGGAAGGTCCCAGACTGTCAGCGGTGCCTCCTGGCGCGCGACTCGCAAATAGAGCTGCGTGGGGTCCGCGACGTATGTTTTCGTGTTCGCATCCAGCTTCTGCAGCCATCGAAATCCCGCGGTGCTGTCCCCCGTTCGGGCGTTTTCCCGCTGAATGAGCGCGGAGAAAATGATCCTCATCGTGCCCGAAGCAAGAGGATACCGGATAAGGATCTTGTCGCGCCAGCGAGGCTCGAGAAGCTCATCCCAATCTTTCGGGGCGTCCGCCTCTGCCAGCATCTCCGTGTTGTACATGATCACTTCAGGTGTGATGAACGTCCCGTACCAGTATCCCTGAGCGCTTTTGAAATCGGGCGGTTCAATGCTATCCCAGGTGGGGACGTATTGTTCGAGCAAACCCTCTTTCTCCGCCCGGGAGAAGGCCGTCATGGGCGCACCCCACCAGATATCGGCCTGAGGGTTGTCCCGTTCGGTGCGGATGCGATCATAGGCATCCTGCGAACCCATGTCCAACCACTGCACATCGGTTCCCGGATAGGCGGCTTCGAACTGCCGCTCAAATTCACCGAGCATCTCCTTTCCATGCGGAGAATACACAACGAGCGGGGTCTTTCCGCCACCCGGGGAACAGCCGGCAAGCGCAAACAGCCCGGCAACGATGATGCAACTCCTGATCATTTCAATTCCTGCCAGATGAGTAGGAGATCATATTTGCAAAACAACGGAACGCGCCGGGGTTTTCTTCTTTCAGCTGCCTGTACCAGACAAATGACGTGTAAATGTACGATCCCCTCCCGACCCGTGCAACCAGATAGCCGGTGTCAACCTGTTCCTCATCCGGGTCGCCTGTCGAAAGTAGCCGGGTATATTCCGAGGGAACATCTCCCGGGAGGTACACCGCACGTTCCTGTTTCCATCCGCCCCAATCCCTCTCGCTGATCCGGTTCGGGAAGCTCAATAACGGATGATCGGGTGCCAGCATGGCGATGGGGGCTTCCTCGACGGTAACCCTTTTTCTTGTGACCTGAAATGGAAATGGTGCGTGCTCCTGCTTCCACTCTTGATCTCGCTGGTACATGACGATGAGATTCCCGCCCTTTCGAGCATAGTCCAGCAGTCGGTTGTTGAACTTTTTGAGCGCATCTCTCACAAGGTACGCCCGGATATCGAGGATGATGCTGGTGAACCGGTCAAGATCACCGTTTTCAATATCCGTATCCTTGACGAGCTCATACGACACACCCAATGCTTTCGTCGCTGCTTCAAGCGTGTTGTCATAACTGATAATGATACCAAGCCGCAGATCCTGGGCCACCTTTACGTCGAAGACATTCACCGGCACGGCCACCGTCGCCTGGGCCCCCCGGAACTTCAGGAGATATTCACCCGGTTTCACGCCAGGTGGCGGCTGCACGTTGATGCGGCCAGACGCTGTATCATCCTCCCTCAGATCATCAAACCCCGCCCTGGTGGAGGTCCATCCTTGGGGGGCTTCCACAGTCAACAGACCGCTCACGGCGCTCTTGAGGTAATTCGTCAGTTTCCATGAGAAAGTTAACCCGTTTTTCGACTGTCGGGGAAGGAAGCTGGCAGTCGGCGGGCTTATCTCGAGCCACTGAGGAGGAGCAACATCTACTGAAGAAGAAAGCCGAAGAGACATCGGCAGGCGATCTAGAGCATAGGCCACATTCACGATGAGATCCTGGTGCCGCTCCAGCGAGTTGTACTGGGCAACCTCGGCCGGCAGCGTGGGAAGGAGATGCCCGCTCGCGAGCATGGTAAATTCGGATCCGAGCGCCTTTTGACCGGGAGGTGAAGACGGATCGGTCTGAAAATCCATGGCCGAATTCGGCGGAAGTGCCGACGTGACCACCACGTCCGCCACAGGGCACTCGCCACGATCAAAACGCAGAGAGCATGCCACCTGCTGCTGTGCAACCACCACGCTGTCCGCTGGAACAAGTGAAGCCCGAATCCCACAGGTCAGGGCAATGATTCGCTCGATCTCCGTACGCCAATGTTCTGCCATCCTCAGGGCGAGCGGAGAAAACCGGCTTTGCGGTGGGAACCCGAGCAACCGCCCCAGACTCCTGGACGCACTTCGCAGCAATGAGTCGCGCCCCATCTCGGGGTGCCATAACGCAAGTTCTTTCCAAACGGGACTCA
>JAGDMJ010000490.1 GCA_017860555.1 Bacteroidota bacterium | reverse complement strand
ATCACATAGTGATTGTTGGAAATGGTCCACTGTGTCGAGTCGTTGGGAGTCGTGAAGATCCATGTCATGCGCGGGCCGCCGTAGGGATCTGTCTCCAGGTGATTCACAAACTCCGCCTGCCGCGTCGCGTCCGTGTCATTGCCGAGCGAGAAGGGATCGATGAACAGGTTGTTCGTGATGATTGCTTTCGGCCCCATGGAGCCAAGGGAAAGCATTCCATGGTACGACATCCCGTTGACGAGCGTGTTGTGGTCGAACTTGAGGTAATTGATCGCTCCCGTGCCTGCAAGTGGGTTGTTGAAATTATAGTGTCGGATGATCCTGTCCTGCCAGTTGACAAACGTCGTATTCTGGATCAGGACACTGTCGGCCGACGCATCGCGAAGGTCTATCCCCTTCCCCGCCCCCAGGTTCGACGTTCCCAGGAATCCCATATTGGCGAAGATACAGTCCTTGATGGTGAGAATATTCACCGCACCATCAGTCCGAATGTGGTTCCCGTTGGAATTCGACAGAATGCAATCCTCGAAAACAATGCTGGCCCCGGCACCGGCAGTCGGGACATTGAAGAGCGCACCCTGAAGGTTGTTCAGGTTCGTGTCGATCGGCTCAAAGTAGCCGGTGATGGCGATGCTTTTGAATTCGAGGTTGCCACGCAGGTCGATGAGGTTTCCCGGAGGTCTCTGCGGGTTTGCACCGGTACCCGTCGGGTACAGGAAGATCACCGGACGGCTCACGCCTGCGCTATCGTTTGCGCGTATTCGGAGCGTTTGACCGGCATTGACGCGGAACACCGCATTGGCAAGATACGGGGCACCCCGTTTCAGTTCGTAGACCCTGTTCGCCGGAATCACCCCACCGTTGGCAGCGGTGTCTGCCCCGAGTTGGGCGTTGAGAAAGCTGCCCGCCGTTCCATCATAAGGATTCAGCCGCAGCACCTGCTCCTGGGCGAGGACGGACAACGGAAGGATCAGCAAAAACAGAAGCAGAATGCAGCTGTATCGGACTGTCAGCATGTTGGCCTCCATGGCTGGTTAGGGAATGAGAGGAAAACTGTACTATCCTCTTTTGAAATGATGCGCGATTTTTTTCGTACGAATCAGAAAATGAGCCGCACGCCCAGGTCAGCAGTAAGGCCGTATGACTCGCTCGAACTGATGAGCTTCCTCCCCTGCTGCCTGTTGTAGATGGAGCTGCTCTCATCGGTATTGGTCAGGTTATGGATATTCAGCATGACCGAGAGATAGTCGGTGATCTGTTGTTTCAGCGCAAGATCGAGCCGCGTGAAGCTGTTCACGATCCGATCGGTGATGCCGCTCGCCGAGAACGAGAAGTTGTACTCCGACTGATGGAAGAGCGAGAGCCGGCTGGAGAATCCGCCGATATCATAGCCGATCGCGATATTGCCGTAGAATTCCGGTTGGTTCTCAAGTTTCTGTTTGCGTTCGATGGTCTTGGTGTTCGTGATCGGCACCGTGACGGAATCATAGGGGGGAGGCAGGCCCGTCCCCTGTTTCACATAGACACGGAATGTGTCGGTGGAAATCACATACGTCTCGGAGCGAACGACGGACGCGTTGTACGTCAGGACAATGTTCTTGAGGAGGCCGGGGAGAAAGTTCAAGTTCACCTGGTGCTCGAACTCAAATCCCCAGACCTTTGTCGGTCGCGTCGAGGTATACGGAGCGCTCAACGAGTACGCTCCGGCATGAGGCGTTCTCCAGGCAATGCCGAGCTGGTCGATGATGCTGTTGCCGATGGTCGACGCCGTATCCAGCATGTGGAAGAGGTCATTGATCTCCTTGTAGTATACCGAGGCAGAGATCAATCCAAATGAGGGTCCGAAGAACGACGTATTCAGTTCATAGTTCCAGGCCTTGGCCGTCTTCAACTGGGAATTCCCCAGGAGGAGGCTTAGTGCACCGCCGCCGCCCTGAGAGACGAATTTCTCCAGGCGCAAATTGAAGTCCGGGCGCAGCAGCGCGCGGTAGGCAGCGAGACGGACAATGGCCCAGTCAGTGGGCCGCACGGTGAGGTGGAAGTTGGGCAGCCAGACTGTTTCGTTGTAGATCGAGGTCGTGTCCTGGATTGGGCCGCTGGGTATGGGAAAGCCGCCGAGCCCGAGGGGAGAGAATCTCGACCGGTAGTCATTCCGCTCGTTCTCTACCCGCAGTCCCGCGATGAAGGTCGCAGTTTGCCCGAAGTCGAGCGTGTGCATGACGTAGCCCGCAGCCACCCGTTCGACGACGTCATAGAAATCTGCTTCCGCGGCCGGATTCAGGTAGTACTCATAGCTGCGGCCCAGGCTATCCACACCACCCTTGTTCAGCTCATACCATTGCCGCAGCGCGTTTCGGTCGACGATCGGCTGGAGATCGTAGGTGTCGTACAGGTTGCGGCTTTCCGGAGGAGAATCGAGAAAATCCCGCAGGAAGGGGTTCCGCGCACTCCCATCCGTCAGGAAATGCTGATAGAAAGACTCAAACCAGGTCCCGCGGAAGTCTTTTTTGTAGATCGAACCATCGTCTCCTCTGGAAAATGCTCTCCAGTAGCCCAGATAGTACGGGGAGTAGAGCTCCCGGCTTTCCTTGAATCTGTTCTTGTGTTTGTACTTCCCCCCGAATTTCAGTTCGCCTGAAAACCGATCGCCGGGCGTGTACTTCGCCGCAACGTCCAGATACAGGGTCTTTTCCCTGTCCAGGTTTTGCTCCGAGCGGTAGTACGCAGTATTGAGGTATGACACCTGGAAGTTGTTCAAGGCATAAGGGATGAGGTTCTGGGGGTTGGTCTTCAGTGCCGGAGTATCTCCCCGCATTCCCGAAATGACGGTTGATCCCTGGACGATCGAGGGTTCGATGAAGTCAATCGAGTAATCGTACGGGAATTCTCCTTTCGACTGGGCAAAAGAAGCGCCCCACGTGAATGTCAGCGCGCCAAGGTAATTTCGCCCCTGGAGGGCGGTGCTGAAACTATTGATCTCTTGTTCGCGGTCACGCGACAGGTAGGTGACTGATATCCCGGTGCCGTAGGGAAAATCCCTGCGCGACATCAACCAGCTCCTCTCGGTCCGGCTGAACATGCCGTTCAAGCGGACGCTGCCGCTGTCCGCGGTCGCCACGTCCAGCAT
>JAGDMJ010000489.1 GCA_017860555.1 Bacteroidota bacterium | reverse complement strand
AACCACTCCCTGGTGGGCTTTGCGGCGGGCGGACTGCACGCTGCTCTCGGTGACAGGGAGGAAGCAATCCGGTGGCTGTCTTACGAGCCGAGGGCTCCGTTATTTCCCGGCGTCAGGGTAAACCCCATTTTCAATTTCCTGCATTCCGACCCGCGCTTCCGGGAGTTGATGAAACGGATACATTTGCCCTTACCGGAACAGAACAAAGTTCGAGTTTTCAAGCCTCTCGCGGAGCAAACGAAACGAGGAGCCAAACCTGGGTTTCCCGGATTACTTGGCTCCTCGTCCTTTTTCGAATTGGACCTGCTGCTCTCGGCTGGCTAGACGACTTTCTACCGATTCTCCGTTTTATGAGAATGCTTCTTTGCTGCGATTGATTTTGGTCCTTCCCTCTTCTATCTTACGGCAGAACCAGTACCTTGCACCTCATTGCCGCCTGCTCATGATCCATCATCCATTTTCCCCGCCTGCCCTGGTAGAACCATGAGGGCGGGATTATGGATAATTGGAAAGGAGCCCCTCCATGGTAGGCACAACGGTCTCCCACTATAAGATTCTTGAGAAGTTGGGCGAGGGGGGGATGGGCGTTGTTTATAAAGCCCATGATGCCACACTCGACCGCTCTGTTGCCCTGAAATTCCTCCCCCACTATCTCACCACCGATCCGGCGGAAAAGGAACGCTTCTACCACGAAGCCCGTGCCGCCGCGGCCCTCACGCATCCCAACATCGCTGTCGTCTATGAAATCGCCGAACACGACGAACAGCTCTTTATCGCGATGGAGTATGTTGAGGGGCAAACATTGAAGCAGCGTATCCAATGTGAGACCCTCTCGGTCGAAAACATCCTGGACATTGCCATTCAGGCATGCGACGGGCTTGCAGCCGCTCATGAGAAAGGCATTGTCCATCGCGACATCAAGGCGGACAACATCATGGTCACGCCGAAGGGGCAGGTGAAGATCACCGATTTCGGACTGGCCAAGCTCAAGGGCGCGACGAAGCTGACGAAAACTGGTTCGACCCTGGGCACTGCAGCATATATGTCACCCGAGCAGGCCCTCGGAGAAGAGGTGGATCAACGCTCGGATATCTTCTCTCTTGGAATCGTCCTTTATGAGATGGTTACCCTCCACCTCCCGTTCAGAGGAGACCATGCCGCTGCAATTGAGTATGCCATCGTAAATGAGCAACCTGCGCCCCTGGCACGGTACAACGAAAAGGCGAACGATGAACTCCAGCATATCGTTTCGAAGGCGCTCGAGAAGGACAAAGCCGACCGGTACCAGCATGCTGACGAGATGCTGGTGGATCTCCGTCGGGAGCGCAAACACCTGGAATACGCTCGCGCCGGTTATGCGACTTCTGCCGTTACGCGAGTCGCTGGGGCCTCAGCCACACTCGAAAGCACGAAGAGTGGCCGGGCGCCAATACTGGAAGTGCCCCCACCCGCACAGAAGAAACGATTGACGACGCTCCTTGCCGGAGTCGGCCTCATTGCTCTGCTCGGCGTTGCCTTCCTTCTGCTTCGCCCCGTGTTGTTCCAGGAAGCCGTATCATCGGAACGACAGAGCGTCGCTGTCATCAGTTTTGTCAACCAGACGGGCGACAAGGCATATGATTATCTGCAAGACGCCATTCCCAACCTTCTCATCACCAATCTTGAGCAGTCGCGCTACCTTCAGGTGACAACCTGGGAGCGATTGTACGATCTCCGGAAGCAGATCGGGAAGACTGACGGAAATGTCATAGACCGTGATCTCGGCTTTGAACTCTGCAACATGGATGCCATCGATGCAATCGTCCTCGGGAGTTTCACCAAAGCCGGGGATATGTTTGCCACCGATGTGAAGGTGCTGGATGTCCACTCGAAACGGCTTCTCAAAAGTGCCAATGCCAAGGGAGAGGGGATCGGCAGCATTCTGAAGACACAGATCGACGAACTCAGCAAGGAGATATCACGTGGGATCGGGCTTTCAGAGAAGAAGATAGACAGCACACCGTTGCAGATTACAGAACGCACAACAACTTCGATGGAGGCCTACAATTACTATTTGCGAGGGTTTGAGGACTACACGAAATTTTATTTCGACAATGCCCGGAGATTCCTCGAAAAGGCCGCTACCATTGACTCAACGTTTGCATTAGCCCACGTGTACCTGGCTTTTACCTGTCAGCAAATGAGGGATGAACGGGCGGCCCTCGCTGCGTTTCAGCGAGCAGCGCTGCATGCCGAGAAAAGCCCTGAGAAGGAACGGCTCATGATTCGAGCCGCGATCGTCTGGAATGTAGAGAAAAACATGGAGGAGTGGGAAACTCTGATGAAGGAGGCTATCCAGAGATATCCTAAAGAAAAATGGGTGCGTCTCTTTCTCGGTATGGGGTACTCCCTCCAGGACAGAACGGATGAAGCAATCGCTCAGTGGCTCAACGCACTTCAGCTCGACTTGGGTTTCGGACCGGCCCTGAATGCGCTTGGATATGCGTACGCAAAAAGGGGGGAGTATGGGAAAGCGATCGATTGCTTCCAGCGGTACGCATCCGTGAACCCTGGTGACGCCAACCCTTTCGATTCGATGGCGGAGGTCTATTTCAGAATGGGAAAGCTCAACGAGGCTGCCGCACAGTACGGAGAAGTACTGGAAATGAATCCGAGTTTCTATCAGTCTCATGCTGCACTGGCTTACGTGAATTTCTTGAAGGAGAATCTGAAAGAGGGTAGTGCGCATCTGGACCAGTATATCGCACAGGCGGTATCCCCGGGACTGGCTGCCGAAGGGTACCGACTGAGGGGGACAATTAACTACTATGGTATGGGAAGACTTCAGCGATCGCTGAAGGACCTGGACAAAGCCCAGGAGCTGTTTCGTGCAGTCCAGAATGAGAAAGCAGTGGCGTTCACCGAGGTGCTCAGGGGATGGATCTACTATGATCGCCAGGACACCGCTGCGTGTCGGAAGTGCATGGAACGGTTCTTCGCCTCTGAGCCAGCGCGTACTCAACAGGGGACCGCGAGGGCTGAACTTGCATTCACGCTGGGTTTCCTCTCCATCAAGAGGGGTCGCATTGCCGAGGGACATTCATGGCAGCTGGAGATGGATAGAGCATTGCTGGAGGTTCCACCTTCACTCA